>JBKJZF010000097.1:0-2869 GCA_046715315.1 Solirubrobacterales bacterium
GTGCTCTCCCTCATCGGAGAGCAGGCAAACGTCCAGCTTCTTTCGACTTAGGTCGAGTCCAGCGTGCAACATGTGAAGTGGGCCTCCTCGGTGCTCGTTTTTCGGGACACGACAAGCGTGTCACCGAAGGGGGCCCTTCTTCATGGCAGTCCCAAGCGCGCGGTCATCCGCCGTGGCCTGGCAATAGAACCGCAGGACCAGCGAACACATGGGATGGGAGGACGCGCGGGTCCTTCAAGTGGCCCTGGGACCCACGGAAAAAGCGACCCCCTGTTGAGGAGAGGGGGCCGCTTACCTACTGACAGCTACCTGCGACCGTCCCCATTTGGCCGCTCAGCCAGTCCGAACATATCGGCGCACGCGCGGCTCGTCAAGGCCTTCGGGACTCAGAGGGGCGGGTCGAAGACTGCCATGGTCACCTGGCGGCTCCCTAGCGCCAGAAGCGCAGTTTGGGCGCTCTCGTATGAGGGCATCTCGCCATCGGCGAACTGGCGAAGTTTCTCGCTGAGCGCCGACCCAGGCCACGTTACGAGGCCTACCCCTGAGCCGCGGTGGTGCTGGGGTCCGTCCCCATGTGAAGCGGTAGCTTCCGGTGACGTGACACGGCTACTCACAGCCACGGTGCTCGCCCTGGTCTAGGGGATGCGCTTGCCGTCGCGGACGACGACGAAGTCGCCCGGGAAGACCTCCTGCAGGGTTGCGTTCGAGTCCAGGTAGCGCAAGGTTGGGGCGATCAGCGGGCTCTTCGACCTGACCTCGGCGCGGCCGATGCAGGGACCGCTCGTACACAGGCCGGAGACGAAGTCCGCGTCGTAGCCGTTCTTCGGGATCTCGCTGGTCGAAGAGCTGTCCCCGCCGATGCCCTTGAAGCTCACGGTCACGTCCTGCTTGGAGCCGGAGAGGTTGACGACGCCGATCCTGGCGGTGGAGTTGTTGTTGACGTAGAAGACGCCGGTGTAGTGCCGTGTCTGTCCCCCGCCTGCGCCTCCGCCGCCCGCGCTGCTCGACGCGACCACGATCGCGCCCGCGGCGATCCCCGCGCAGAGCACGGCCCCCAATACCCACTTTCGCACCGGTACAGCCTACACCCGCGCAGCGCGCGGGCGAGCGCAGCTCTCGGCCGGAGCTTGCCGCTGATCGCCGGGATCACCGGCCAGAACTTCTACGACCCGTCGGCGATGACGGATGGGTTTCACATCGCGATGTTCGCCTGTGCGGCGCTGGCCGCTGTGGGCGGCGTGATCGCCTGGTTGACGATCAGCGCCGACGTGCTCGCAGCCGAGCCGAAGCGGCGCGGGCGGCCACCGACAACGGTCCCGGCCGAGTTCTCCTGCAGCGTGGCCGGGCCGCCGCTCCGATCGGCGACCGAGGCCAAGCCAGCTCCGGCGACATCGTCGGCCCAGGGCGCGTCACGAGGAGTTGCGCTTTCTCTTTGATCTCCGTCTCGTTGTCAACCCCTGGTCGGCGCCACCGCCTTCGACCTGCGGCTCCCAGTCAGCATTGAGTCGAGCTCATTTCTCTTTCGGCGCTCGCAGCGCAGATCGTTCGTGGGAGCTGCCTCGGCGTCTCAATTCCATGCAGGGCCGTCAGGCGGCCAGAAAGCGTGAGGAGCTTGCCGTGGCGGTGTTTGATCGGGGAAGTTGGAAGACCTGATCGCGCGAGAGCATGTGCCAGCAGGCGATCAAGAGCTTGCGCGCGACCGCCGACTTCGCCGGGTTCTTGCCGTGGCGAGCGGCGATCCGCAGGTAGTGGGCGTGAAAGGGGTTGGTCGGCCGCCAAGCTTGGTTGGCCGCCTCGACCGCCGCCCAGCGCAGGGTGCGCGAGCCGGCCTTCGAAAGCGAGCCCGTCGCCGAGCGCTCGCCCGACTGGCTGATCCGCGGGGCCAGGCCCGCGTAGCCGACCAGCTTGGAAGCCGATGAAAAGCGAGAGACCTCGCCGATCTCCGAAGCGAAGGTGAGCCCGAGCAAGGGACCAACGCCGGGGATCGTCTGCAAGAGCTGAGCCCGTGAATCTGAACGCGCCAGCGGCGCGAGCTGGCGATCGATCGGCGCGATCGGGCGGTCGAGGTGGTCGATCTCGGCGAGGTGGTGGGCGATCGAGTCTCGCCAGACCGCGGGCACCCCTCGGCGCTCCAACAGCTCGAGCGTGTCGGGCTGGCGCAGGAGCCGCGGCGAGATCCGCAGCCCGAACTGGGTCAGCAGGCCAAAGATGCGGTTGCGATGAGAGGTGCGGGCCTTGACCAGGTGCGCGCGCCGGCGCAAGCGCTCGCGTAGGGCCCGATCCTCGGGCGATGGGACCCAAAGCGCCGGGACCAGATCGCGTCGACGAAGCTCGGCGAGGACCCGGGCGTCGACCTTGTCGGTCTTGCAGGCAAGCGGGGCGAAGTCTCGGACCTTGCGAGCGTGGGCGATCTGGACCTCCCATCCCGAGAGCTCGAGCTGGTCGCGGACCCAGACCGCGCCGCTCATCATCTCGACGCAGGCCTTGACCTCGGTGCCGTGGTCGATCACCAGCCTCGCCAGGCCGTCTTGGTCGGCCGAGATCAGGCCCTCGCTTTTGATCTCACCCGCCTCGCTCATCGCGCAATAGGCCGCGCGCCCATAAGCCCAATCGATTCCGACATAGTTCATGTCGGGTCTCCTCTCCGCTCCGAACAGCAGTTGCCAACCGCCGTTCTAATGAGCGTGGCGGAGGCCCCTTTTCATTGACGGAGCGAGCGGCGCTCCGTCATGACATTCCATGGAGCCTGTCGCACAAACCTCCGGCGAGGCGATGTCCGCCCGTCTCCGGCTTCTTTAGAAAACGAGCCTCGGTTGGGTTCGGAGATGAGCGGGTCTGCCAGTCGAGGGCAGCGTCCGCACGGCCTGGA
>JBKJZF010000098.1:0-14067 GCA_046715315.1 Solirubrobacterales bacterium
GGGGCGATCGACGCCTCCTACACGTCGCCGCGAGCCGCGATCGCCGCCGCCGGGGCCGGGACGGACCTGCTGCTGTTCGCCGGCGATACGGCTCCGGGTGTGCTCGATCCGCTGGCGGGCGCGATCGCCTCGGGCAAGGTCGAGATCGAGGCGGCGCGCACCGCCTGCACCCGGGTCGTGGCGCTGCGTGAGCGCCTCGGCGCTGCGGCGGGCTGACGCCTACGGGCCCGGGGCGCGGACGAGCTTCAGCTTGTACTGCTGGCCGTCGCGCTTGTACTGGCCCGAGCTCTTGACCCGGGCGTCGGCGTTGGCGACCAGCGCCGTCACCCGCCCGTAGGTGTCGCCGGGCAGGACCGTCTCGCCGGAGCCACCGGCCGGGAGGCCCTGGCCGTCCGACTCGATGTCGCCGCTCTGGGCGTTGCCCCGGCGCCCCTGCAGGTCGATGCCGCTGTAGGTGCCGTCCGGAGCCTTCACCCTCAGCTCGAGAGCGTCCTCGGCCAGGTTGGGAGACACGTCCACGAGCGCGTAGGCAAGGTGGTCGAGCGTGATCTTGCGGGTCTTGTTCAGCTTCAGCCGCTTGCCGACGCGCTTCATGTCGGGGTGATCGGCGGCGTCGGGGTAGACCGCCGGCAGGCCACGCCACTCGGCGGTCGACCCGGCGAAGTCGATGAAGGTCTTGGAGAGGAACCCGAACGGGCTTCCCGTCCCCCCGAGGGCGTCGTCGTAGGCGGCGACCGAGAGGTGCTCGGGGTCGACCGTGTCAGACGCGTCCCAGGCGTCGCGGACGACGGCCGGGTCCTCGGTCTCGGCGAGGTAGTGGTTCCAGACCGCGGCACCGTAGATCTTCAGGAAGTCGTCGGAGTTCCCGGTCAGCGGGATCTTCGAGTTGTTGGCGTAGAACGGGAGGTAGGTGATGTAGTCGTCGGGGTCCGGGTAGACCTCGTTCTCCATCCAGGTCGCGGTGGACTCGAACATCCACAGGTCCTCCTGGCTGTCGTAGGCGAACTGGAGCACGTGGTTGTACTCGTGCGCCATCGTCACCTGCATCGCGTCGATCGCCGTGAACCCGGGGGGCGAGGCGAGCCGCTTGTAGTCGTCGTCGAGCACCAGGTAGGCCTGCGTGGCGGTGGCAGCGCCCTGGCCCTCGTCCGGGGACGCGTACCCGTAGTAGCGCCTGTCGATGTCCAGGAGGTAGATGTCGGTGCGGTCAGTTCCCATCGGGGAATCCGCTTCACCACGATCGTCGTCGCCGAGCGGCTCGATCCAGCCGAGCGTGGTGTTCTCGGTGGCGAACGAGTCGGCAGCGCTGTCCAGCACCTCCTCGACGTAGTCGGGCACGCCGTCACCGTCGTCGGTGGTGTTGATGTCGTCGGGCTCGGGGGCGTCCTTGCTGGTGTCCACCCAGTGAACGCAGAAGTGGACCACGCACTCGGGCGACACCGCGGCCTCGGGGACCGTGTAGCCGTCGCCGTAGCGGTCGGCGGGGCCATCGTCGGGGCGAGCGAGGATCTTGTTGGCGGTGCGGCGCTCGCTGCCGTCGAGGTCGGGGATCGCCTGGGAGAGCTTCACCAGGACGAGCGTCAGGTCCCGCGAGGGCATCGCGGAGGGCTCGGCCAGCGCGTCCTTCGCCTGGCCCAGCGCGGCCTCGGCGCGGGCCTCGGCCGCGCTGGTGACGTCGGCCGGCTCGTCGGCGCGCGCGGCTGGCGCGAGCGCAGCGCAGGCGACCGCCGTGGTGCAGATTGCAATCCGAAAGCTCATCGCCGTCCTCCCTCCCAACCCACGATAGAGAGAACGGTGTCGGTAGCCCTGCGCGAGGCGCGGAGACGACGCCCTCGCCCGCGATACTTGGACGGATGACCGACGCAGTCCGCCTCAGGATCGCCCTCGCCCAGGTCAACACGACCGTCGGCGACATCGAGGGCAACGCGGCCCTGGTCGCGGAGTGGATCGCCCGCGCCCGCGAGGCTGGGGCTCACCTGGTCGTCTTCCCCGAGCAGACGCTTCCCGGCTACCCGGCCGAGGACCTCTGGCTCAAGCGCCACTTCATCGACGCCGGGCGCGAGGCGCTGGAGGCGCTCGCCCGCGAGGCCACCGACATCGTCGCCCTGGTCGGTTTCGCCGAGCTGGGAGAGAGCGCGGTCCACAACTCCGCGGCGATCCTGGCCGAGGGCGAGATCCAGGGCGTCTATCGCAAGGCCCTGTTGCCCAACTACGGGGTCTTCGACGAGCGCCGCTACTTCGAGGCCGGCGCCAGCCCGGCGCTGATCGAGCTCAACGGAGTGCGCGTCGGGCTCACCATCTGCGAGGACATCTGGTTCCCCGGCCCGCCCGCCTCCGAGGAGGCGAGGGCCGGCGCCCGCCGGATCGTCACCCCGTCCGCCTCGCCCTATCAGCGCGGCAAGGGCGCCCTGCGCGAGGCGATGCTGGTCGAGCGGGCGGCCGAGACGGGCGCGGCCTTCGCGCTCTGCAACCTGGTCGGCGGCCAGGACGAGCTCGTCTTCGACGGCCACAGCCTGGTCGTCTCGGCCTCGGGGGAGCTGCTGGCACGGGGGCCGCAGTTCGACCAGGCGCTTGTCGTCTGCGACCTCGAGCTTGCCGCCGCCGAGCCTGCCGAGGGCGCGCGCGTTCGCACCCTGGCGCGACTCGACCCCTCCCCCACGCCGTTCGGCTCCGCGGACGAGCCGGCCCCGACCCTCGGCGACGAGGCCGAGGTCTACGCGGCCCTGGTCACCGGGGTCCGCGACTACGTCTTCAAGAACGGTTTCGGACGCGCTCTGGTGGCGGTCTCGGGCGGGATCGACTCCGCGCTCGTGGCCCTGGTGGCCGCCGACGCCCTCGGCCCCGACCGGCTCACCTGCGTGGTCATGCCCTCCCCCCACTCCAGCCCGGAGACCCAGGGCGACGCGCGCACGATCGCCGCCAACCTCGGGGCCGAGCTGATCGAGATCCCGATCAAGGACGCAATGGACGCCTACGGCGAGCTGCTGGCGGGAGCCGAGGGCGCCGGCGGCGACGCTGCCACCGCGGGCCTCGCGGCCGAGAACGTGCAGGCGCGCATCCGCGGCAACCTGATCATGGCGCTCTCCAACCGCAGCGGCTGGCTGGTGCTCACCACCGGCAACAAGAGCGAGCTCTCGGTCGGCTACGCGACGCTCTACGGGGACATGGCCGGCGGCTTCGCGGTGCTCAAGGACGTGCCGAAGACGCTCGTCTACGGGCTGGTTCGCCACCGCAACGACGTCGCCGGCCGTGAGCTGGTGCCGGCTTCGGTGATCGACCGGGCCCCCTCTGCCGAGCTTCGACCGGACCAGCGCGACGACGACTCGCTACCCCCCTACGAGGTCCTCGACCGCATCCTCGAGGCCTACGTCGAGGAGGATCGTGGCCGTGAGCAGATGATCGCCGACGGGCTCCCGGCCGACATCGTCGACGAGGTGATCTCGATGGTCGACCGCGCCGAGTACAAGCGCCGCCAGGCGCCGCCGGGGATCAAGATCACTCCCCGCGCCTTCGGCCGCGACCGGCGGATGCCGATCACCAACCGCTACCGGGGCTAGGGCGCCTGCTCGGGGCGTGGCCTGACGGCGACGCTCATCCGCACCAGGGCGCACAGGCGTCCCTGGTCGTCGGTCAGCTCGACGTCCCAGACCCAGGTCGTCCGCCCCGTGTGGCGCGCCCGGGCGACCGCGTTGACGTGCCCGGAGTCGATCGGGCGCAGGAAGGAGGCGTCGTTGGACTGGCCCATCGCGATCATCCCCTTGGCCGCGACGGCGGCGGAGGTGGCCGCCGAGCAAACGCTCTCGGCGAGAGCCGCGTAAACGCCGCCGTGGACGATCCCGAACGGCTGGCGGAGCGCGTCGGTTACCGCGACCCTGCCGTGCGCCTCACCCGGAACGCTCTTCGGGTACTCGACCCCCAGCAGCTCGCTGAAGCCGTCGATGCCCGTGCCCTTGCCGTCCGTGGCTGTCATCGGCCGTCAGGCTAGCGCGGGCCGGAGAGGGAGAGACCGTAGGCTTCGGTTGATGGCACTTTCGCCCGACCAGCGCGCGATGCTCGAGCTCCTGCTCGCGCGCGGGCAGACCTACTCCGACCTGGCCTCTCTGCTCGACGTGCCCGAGCCCGAGGTGCGGGCTCGCGCGCGGGCGGCGCTGACCGACCTCGCCGGCGCCGACCCGGACCGCAACGTCGGGCTGACCGACTACCTGCTGGGCCAGGCCGACCCGATCGGGCGCGCCGACGCCGCCCGACACCTGAAGGAGGACCCGGCCGACCACCGCCTCGCCTCGGGCCTGGCCGCCAGCCTGCAGCTGATCGTCCCCACCGCCCAGCTCCCCAAGCTTCCCGCCGAGCCCGGAGGCGGGGGCTTCCTTCGCCGCGGCGCGAGCGAGCCCGCGCCGCCGGCTGGCGACGCCGAGCCCGCTGCCGCCCCCTCACAACCCGCAGCCGCTCGGGAGTCTTCGGGGTCTGGTCGCAGCTCCAGCCAGACCAGGCTGATGGTCGCGCTCGGAGCCAGCGCGGTGATCCTGATCGTCGTCGTTCTCGCCATCACCGGCGCCTTCGGCGGTGGCCAGGACGGAGACTCGGGCGCCGCCGCCGCCAGCACCACCGCGACCACCAGCGACGAGGAGGTGCAGCAAATCCCGCTGAATGCCGCAAAGGGCAGCGACGCGACGGGCAGCGCCACCTTCGGGATCGCCAGCGGGTCCCAGCTCTACGTTGACCTCGACATCTCCAACCTCGAGCCCGCCCCCCAGGACAAGGCCTACGTCTTCTGGCTGCTGGCCTCCGACACCCGGGGCTATCCGCTGCAGCCCTTCCAGGTCAACCAGGACGGCACCTACAGCGAGAGGGCGCCGATCGACTCCTCCCTCACCGGGCTCGTCGGCAACACCCAGATCGTCGACGTCTCGCTGTCCGAGCAGCGCCCGCTGCTGAAGGAGGTCAACGACGCGGTCAGCGCCGACCAGCCGTCCCCGATCATCCCCTACACCGGCGAGAGCATCCTCCGCGGCGTCGTCCCACAGGGCGGGGCGGGAGCGGGCGGCGGCTAGCGCCTATCACGCGGCTATGACGCGCCGATCAGGATGATCACCGCCAGGCCGAGCAGCGGCCCCGTGGCGGCCAGCAGGGCCCGGTGCCGGGAGCCGCGCGGGCCCTGACGGGTCCCCTGCCAGAACAGCGCGATCCCGTAGAGCGCAAAGGCGATCCCGACCGCGGCGTAGGGCCAGCTGGTCTTGGAGTCGCTCAGCTCGGGGACCACTCGCCCGACGCCGATCGCCACCGCCAGCGAGGTCAGCCCGGTCCGCCACCAGGCCAGCTGGGTGCGCTCCAGCGCCAGCTGGGTGCGGCGATCAGCGCTCATCTCCTCCCGCCCCGGCTCGCCCGGGTCCCGTCGCTCGTCAGCCGCTTCCATGACGTCCCTTTCCGGCCTCAACCGCCTCGTCGGCCGAGGCAAACATCCGCCGCGCCCAGATTATCCTCGCCGGCGCTATCCGACCTCTACGATCGCACCGCATGTGCGCCGCTGACCTCGTCGAAATCCCCGCCGGCGCCTTCCGGATGGGCTCAGCCGACTTCTACCCGGAGGAGGGCCCCGTCCGAGAGGTGGAGATCGACGGCTTCGCCATCGACCGCGGGCCGGTCACCGTGGCGCGGTTTGCCGAGTTCGCCGAGGACACGGGCCATGTGACGGTCGCGGAGCGACCGCTCGACCCCGCCGACTACCCGGACGCCGACCCGGCGCTGCTGGTCGAAGGGTCGATCGTCTTCCACCCCACCCCGGGGCCGATTGCTCTCGACGATTCGAGCCGATGGTGGGCCTATGTTCCCGGCGCCAACTGGCGACATCCCTGGGGGCCTGAGAGCGACAACTCTCAGCGCGCCGACCACCCGGTCACGCACGTCGCCTTCGGGGACGCCGAGTCCTACGCCCATTGGGCCGGGAAGGAGCTACCGACGGAGACCGAGTGGGAGTACGCGGCGCGCGGCGGCCTCGAGGGCGCTGTCTTCGCCTGGGGCGATGAGCAGCAGCCTGATGGTGAGCTGATGGCGAACTTCTGGCAGGGCGACTTCCCCTGGCGAAACACCGGCGCCAAGGGCTGGCGCGGGACGTCGCCGGTGGGCCTATTCCCGGCCAACGGCTACGGGCTCGAGGATGTGACCGGCAACGTCTGGGAGTGGACGAGCGACTACTTCTCGGCCCGCGGCGCCGGCACGGACGCGGGCCCCGAGAGCCCCTGCTGCGCGCCGCCCAACCCGCGCGTCTCCTCGCCGGAAGGCAGCTATGACCTCGGCAATCCGGGAGCCCACATTCCGCGGCGGGTGATCAAGGGTGGCTCGCACCTCTGCGCGCCGAGCTACTGCCTGCGCTATCGCCCCTCCGCCCGCCAAGCCGAGGCAATCGACACGTCGACCAGCCACATCGGCTCTCGCTGCATCCGGCGCGAGGGCGGCTGAGCCCCCTCGCCCGCAAACCCCTACTCCGGCAGCAGCTTGCCCGGGTTCATGATCCCGACGGGGTCGAGGCGCTGCTTCAGGGAGCGCAGGACGTCGATGCCCAACTCCCCGACCTCGGCCGGCATGTAGGGGGCGTGGTCGGTGCCGATCGCGTGGTGGTGGGTGATCGTTCCCCGCTGCGAGACGATCGCCTCGCAGGCGGCGGTCTTGACCTCGCGCCACTGGTCGAGCTCGGCGCCCACCCGGCGGGGGGCGATGAAGGTGAAGTAGAGCGAGGCGCCGTCGCGGTAGGCGTGCGAGAGGTGGCACATCACCACGCAGCTCCCTCCCCCGTTTCGCAGCGCACCATTGATCGCGCCCCCGACAGCGCGGTAGTGCTCTTCGAGATGCGTCCAGGTGTGCGCCGTCTCCAGCGTCTCGACCATGTATCCGAGGTCGAGCAGCGCCTCCCGCAGGTAAGGCCCGTCGAAGCGGCCTCGCAGCCACGAGCGCCCCGGGCCCGTGCCCAGCGAGACGGCGCCTCCGGCGCGGATGATCCGAGCCGAGACGGCGCGGCGGCGCTCGGCCGACTCGGCGGTGCCCTCCCAGCCGGTGATGACGATGCATCCGTTCGCGCGGCGGCGGAGGCGCAGATAGGCGTCGAGAGCGCTGCGGCGCGCTCCCGAGACGCCGGCGAGGCCCAGCGAGGTCGCGGTCTCCGACTCGTCGGAGACCCGAATCACATCGGGAAGCGCCCCGGCCTGGGCGAGCTTGCGAGCGATCTCCTGGCCGGTGCCGAAGTCGGACACCGCCCAGGCCTCATAGCGGCGCTCGGCCGGTGCCGGGCGCACCCGCACGCCGACCTCGGTGATCACCCCGAGGACACCTTCCGAGCCGACCGCCAGCTCGCGCAGCGCCGGGCCGGCGGCGGTGTGCGGGACATCGAGGCTGGCCAGCTCGCCGACCGGCGAGGCCAGGCGGATCGAGGTGACGAGGTCGTCGAAGCGCCCATAGCCGCTCGAGGCCTGTCCGGCCGAGCGGGTGGCCGCGAACCCGCCGATCGTCGCGTACTCGAAGGACTGGGGAAAGTGGCCGAGCGTCAGGCCCCGCTCGCCCAGCGCCTGCTCGGCCTCGGGGCCGCGCAGGCCGGGGCCCAGCTTGGCGATCAGCGAGCGCTCGTCGACCTCGATCGCGCGCAGGCGCCTGAGGTCGAGGGCGACCAGGCACTCGAACGCTCCGCGCACCGGCTGCACTCCGCCGACGACGCTCGTCCCCCCGCCGAAGGGGACAACTGCCACCCGCTCGGCGGCGCAGACCTCGAGCACCCGCGCCAGCTCCTCGCTGGTGGCGGGCAGCAGGACCGCGTCGGGCGCGTCCAGCAGCTGCCCGTTGCGAAGCCGGTACAGGTCTGGGTAGCTCTGGCCGGTGGCGCGGCGGATGCGGTGCTCGCGGCCGTCCAGCAGCGTCTGCTCGCCCGCGGCCCGGACCAGCGCCTCGGGCAGCGGGCGTGGCTCTCCGATCCCGACCTGCTCGAGCTCGACGCGATCGGCGGGCTCGGCTTCGCCGGCGCGCTCGCGCAACATGGCCAGGCCCTCGGGGGGCAGCTCGGGGCTCTTGGAGGGGTCGCCCCACCCCCACCAGCGGGTGACGGGCGCGGGCGGGACCGTCACGGCGCGCCCACCAGGGCATGATCCAGGTTCTCCAGCGCCTCGTCCAGGCGGCGCTTGGCGGCGCCGCGCATCAGCGGCGACCCCAGCCGCGAGATGCCTCGAAGCACCTCGCGCACCGTCAGGGTGACGAGCGAGCCCTCGCCCTCGGCCTCGAGCTCGATCTCGACCGCGGCCGACTTCAGGATCCGCTCGAACGGGGTGCCTGCGACCTCCTGCGACCAGGCCAGGCTGCGCCCCGTCTCGCCGCCCGTGCGCCGGTAGTCGGCGCGGACCCGGGCGCCCTTCTCGGTGCCGAGGACGGTCGTCCATTGCACCGCCTCACCCTCCTGAACGCGGACGTCCTCGACGCGGACGGCGCGCGGCCACCAGCGCGGCAGGTGATGCGGATCGGAGACGACCTCCCAGACGCGCTCGATCGGCACGGCGATCAGCCGAGAGCGGTTGACGCGGGGCATGGCCGCGCGGGGGGTCGGCGCCTACTCGCCGGTGAGGCGGCGCAGGTCGCGGACCAGCAGCAGGTGCTTGAGGTGGCCGCAGATGCCGGCGAGGCTCTCGAGGTTCTCGACCGCCTCGCGCCGGCGCGCCTGGCTGCGCGAGCGCAGCGAGGCGCCGACGATCTGCTCGAGCAGCGCCGCCTCGCGGTCGGCCGAGCTGCGAAAGACCCGCAGGTTGCGCCCGGCGACGCCGAAGCGCGAGAGCTCGGCGGCGGCCCGGGCGATCTCGAGGTCGGTCTCGTCGTAGAGGTTGTGCCCGCCGCTCTGGCCCGGTTGGACGATCCCGAACTCCTGCAGCTCGCGCAGGAACGAACCCGAGATGCCCGCCTGGTCGAGCAGGTCCTCCTCGGCGATCGCGCCGACGGCGGCGTCCACCGACATCGCCCTGCGGGTGACGCCGCTGGACTCGCCTCCGCGGGGCTTGGCGAAGTCGCCGGTCGCCAGCTCCTGGCGGATCACCCGCAGCGGCAGGAACTCGTCACGCTGCATCCGCAGGATCGCCCGCAGCCGCTCGACCTCGGTCTGGCTGTAGAGCCGGTAGCCGCCGGCGGTGCGCCGGGGGGAGAGCAGCTTCTGGTCTTCGAGGTAACGGATCTTGGAGATCGAGATGTCGTCGAACTCCTGGCTGAGGACCTTCGCGACGGCGCCGATCGTCAGCGCCTTGCGGGGCCTCGACGCCCCCTCGAGTGCCTCGCCGTCGCGCCTGTCCTCGCCGGATCCTGGGTCTCTGGTCAACACCGCCACGTCAGCGCTCCAGGTAGCTGAGCTTGTACTTGCCGATCTGGATCTCGTCGCCGTCCTCGAGCCGGTGGGACTCGATCCGGCGGCGATTGACGTAGGTGCCGTTGAGCGACCCCAGGTCGTCGATGTAGTGGCCGTCCTGGCGGCGGACAACCAGTGCGTGGTTGCGCGAGACGGTGACGTCGTCGAGGAAGACTGAGGCATCGGGGGTGCGGCCGATGCTCATCCGGTCCTCCTCGACCGCAAAGCTCTCCCCCGCACGGCCGCCGCCGGAGCGGATCACCAGCGCGGCGCCGGCCTCGGCGACCTCCTCCTCGAGGTCCACGGGCTGGTACTCGCCGGTCTCCTCGTTGACCTTGTAGGTCGTGGTCGAGGCGTCCTCGATGCCCTCCGGGCGCGACAGGTAGGCGCCGCACTTCTGGCAGTAGTTGGCGCCCTCGTCGTTGACGAAGCCGCACTCTGGGCAGTGGGTGGCCATCAGCCGCTCGGGTCCTCCTCGGCCGACGACACCTTGCCGGAGAGGATGTCGGTGAGGCTCTGGACGTCGGCGCCGGTGATCGTCGCCTCGCCGCTCTTGCGCTTGGTCTTCAGGCGGTTGACCAGCTCGGCCCGGAGGATGTCGATCTTGCCGTGGAGCAGACGGCGGCGGTAGGAGACCTCGCGCTCCTCCTCGGCGAGGCTGTCGATCAGCTCCTTCAGCTCGACATCGCTCATCGAACCGACGTCTGGGAAGGTCTCCTCCATGGTGCTCCTTAAGGTCGCGGGTGCCTGGTGACCAAGCCCGTGGCGAACCGGTCGCCGACGATTATAGATCGGTTACGCAAACGTCAAGTTGAGGTTGAGCCATTGAATGGCGCGCTGCGCGCCGGCCGGGCGTCCGCTCAGGTGCCGGCGCGCTCGCGCAGCGCCCGCCTGCCGGCCATCGCGTACAGCGTCGTCGCGTAGATCCCGAGGGCGAGGCCGACGAAGAACAGCGCCACCGTGACCCAGCTCTCGAAGACCATGGTCCAGAAGAGCCCGCCGAAGACCCCGAAGGTCCCGAGGCGCCCGACCCAGTTGATCTCGAGGTCGAGGCCGTTGCCAAGCGCGGCCCGCGCCAGCGTGACGGTGGCCACCTCGCGTGCCAGCAAGACCAGCAGCGCCCATCGTGGCAGCAGGTCGAAATGCCAGCACACCGCCGCGCCGGAGAGCGCCGCCAGCCGATCGATGAACGGGTCCATCAGGGCTCCGAGGCGGCTGTACTGCCCCGTGGCGCGGGCCAGGAAGCCGTCGATGAAGTCGCCGAAGGTGATCCACAGGTAGAGCAGCGCCGCGGCGGTGCTGCGGCCGTCGCTGGAGTTGAAGGCGAGGACGAGGAAGATGGGAATCGACGCCAGGCGCAGGTAACCGACGACGTTGGGGATCGTCCACGGGCGCAGCGGCTGTCCGCTGCGGGTCGAGTCGGGCAGCGGCCCCGAGCGATCGAGCCCGATCAGGCGGCGAAACCCGCCTGAGGCCACGGCGCGGCGACTCTCGGGGGGGTCGCCGGGCGTCATCGCGCCTAGCCCAGCTCCGCCAACATCTCCGCGGCGCGCTGGGCGGCCTCCCCCACCTCGACGCGGGAGTCCTCCGCGCCTCGCCGGACCTGGGTCTCGACCTGGCCCTCGGCGAGGGTGCGCTTGCCGACGGTCAGCCGCAGCGGGCATCCCAGCAGCTCGGCGTCGGTCAGCTTCTGCCCCGGGCCGGCGTCGCGGTCGTCGAGGATCGCCTCGACGCCGAGCGCCGCGAGGCTCTCGTAGATCCCCTCGGCCGCCTTCGCCACCTCGTCGCCGCCCTTGCCGAGCCCGACCACGTGCACCTGCCAGGGGGCGATCGCGGCGGGCCAGACGATGCCGCGATCGTCGGCGCCCTGCTCGACGGCCGCGGCGACGATCCGTGCCGGGCCGATCCCGTAGCTCCCCATCACGATCGGGTGCTCCTTGCCGCCCTCATCGAGGAAGTTCGCTCCCAGGGGCACCGTGTAGCGGGTCCCGAGCTTGAAGATGTTGCCGACCTCGATCGCGGGCTCGATCTCGATCGGCGCGCCTCCGGGGGCCAGGTCGCCCGCCTCGACCGAGCGGATGTCGAGCTCTTCGAAGCTGAAGTCGCGGCCGGGCTCGACCCCGATCAGGTGGGTGTCCGGGCGGTTCGCCCCGCAGAAGTACCCGCCGCCCTGGATCGCCGCGTCCTTGACGATCGGCACATCCGTCCCGACGGGCCCGATGAAGCCGGGCGGGCCGAGGCTCTGCTCGATCTCCTCCGCCGTCGCCTGGCGCGCCGACTCGCCCAGCGCGTCGGCGAGCTTGATCTCGTTCAGGCGGTGGTCACCGCGGACCAGCGCGAGCACGAACCCGCGCTCGGAGGCGACCACCGGGATCGCCTTCAGCGCCGCTCCCTCGGGCACGCCGAGCGCCCCGGCGACCTCGGCGACCGTGGTCAGGCCCGGGGTCGGCGCCTCGCGGGGCTGGTCGAGCCCGGGCGGTAGCTCCACCGGCTGTGCTTCGGCCGAGGCGACCTCGACGTTGGCCGCATAGCCCGGGGCAAGGGCCACCTCGTTCTCCCCGGCAGCGCACGGCGCCATGTACTCGTGCGCGCCGGAGCCGCCCATCATCCCGACGTCGGCCTCAACCCGGTACCAGCGCAGCCCGGTGCGGTCGAAGATCCGGTCGTAGGCGCCGACGTGCAGCTCGTAGGAGCGGTCGAGGCCCTCTTCGTCGCGGTCGAAGCTGTAGGAGTCCTTCATCGTGAACTCGCGCGTGCGCAGCACGCCCGCGCGCGGGCGCGGCTCGTCGCGCTCCTTGGTCTGCACGTGGTAGAGGATCTTCGGTAGCTCGCGATACGAGCGGATGTCGCGGGCGACGTGGTAGGTGAGCGCCTCCTCGTGGGTCATCGCCAGCACGTGCGGCGAGCCCTTGCGGTCCTCGAGCTTGAACAGCTGGTCGATCTCGTAGCGCCCCGTCGCCCGCCAGGGCTCGGCCGGTTGCAGCACCGGCATCAGCATCTCCTGGCCGCCGATCGCGTCGATCTCCTCGCGGAGCACCGCCTCGACCTTCTTGATCACCCGGTAGCCGGCGGGAAGCCAGGTCCAGAGGCCGGCGCCGAGCTGGCGGATCATCCCGGCGCGAACCATCAGCCGGTGCGAGAGCGCCTCGGCGTCGGCGGGGTCGTCGCGCAGGGTCGGCAGGAAGTACGTGGACTGGCGGGCCATGGCGCGGGCCAGACTACCGGCGCCGCATACGGCTAAGCGCGCGTGAAGCGGCGGCTGGCGGTCGGGGAGGCTTCCTCGTCGAGCTCAACCCGCGACGCCTCCCTCTCCATCCGGGCGATCCGCTCGGGCGTCAGCTCGCCGGCGTTCTCCTCCTCGATCCGGGCCAGCCACTCGGCGCCCTCGGCGGCCTCGCGGGCGTCGACGTCGACGCCGCCATCGCTTGAGACCGACTTGTCGATCTCCTCGAACAGGGCGTTGACCAGATCCTCCTGCTTGACCTTCCGGATCGGCTCGCCGTGGGCGAAGATCAGCCCCTCGTTGCGGGCGCCGGTGATCCCGAAGTCCGCGTGCGAGGCCTCGCCGATGCCGTTGACCGCGCAGCCCAGCACGGCGACCTCGATCGGGTCCGTGTAGGCCTCGAGGCGTTGCTCGATCTCGGCCACGACCGTGTCCACGTCGAACTGCAGCCGGCCGCAGGTAGGGCAGGCGATCAGCACCGGCCCGCGCTCGCGCAGGTGCAAAGCCTTGAGGATCTCCCAGGCGACCTTGACCTCCTCCTCGGCGTGGAAGGTCGAGAGCGAGATCCGGATCGTGTCGCCCACCCCGTCGGCCAGCAGCGTCCCCAGGCCGACCGCGGACTTCAGCGACCCCGACCACTTGGTCCCGGCCTCGGTGATCCCGAGGTGGATCGGATATGGGACGCGCTCGGACAGCAGCCGGTTGGCGGCGATCGTGTTCGGCACGTTCGTCGACTTGATCGAGATCTTGAAGTTCTCGAAGTCCAGCGACTCCATCAGCTCGACGAACTCCCCCGCGGCGGTGACCAGCGCCTCGACCGGGTTGTCGCGCTCGAGCTCGTGCAGGTGTCGCGGCAGCGAGCCGGAGTTGACCCCGATCCGCATCGGCACGTTCGCCGCGTTCGCCCGCTCGGCCACCTCTGCGACCTTCTCGCGGCCGCCGATGTTCCCCGGGTTGAGGCGGATGCAGTGGGCGCCGGCGTCGATCGCCTTCAACGCCAGGGTGTGGTTGAAGTGGATGTCGGCGATCACCGGGATCGGCGACTCGCGGACGATCGTGCGCAGCGCCTCGACGTCCTTGTCGCGCGGGACGGCCACCCGCACCAGGTCCGCCCCGGCCTCGGCGACCTTGGCGATCTGGTCCATCGTCGCCTCGAGGTTGGCGGTCTCGGTCTTGGTCATCGTCTGCACCGCCACGGCGGTGCCACCCCCGATCGGCACGTCCTTGACCCAGATCTGGCGCTTGGAAGCCATGCCCTACATGATGACTGCGGGGGGGCGGAGAGCACCGCGGTGCCGACGGGCGGGTCCGAAGACCCGCCGAAAAGGGGTTGAACTGTTTTCAGCCTGTGGTATTCATTGGCACATGCCGATTCGGTGCCGCCTCTGGCGAGCGTGTCTGGCACTCACAGGGCTGATCGCGGGGACGGCGGTGTTCGTCGCGCCTGCCGAGGCGAACCACCACGTCATGCAGATCCGGGAGG
>JBKJZF010000099.1:0-2681 GCA_046715315.1 Solirubrobacterales bacterium
GCGGGCCGCGCGCATGCGTCTCGGCGGGGAGGTCGCGGGATTCGAGCCCGACGCCGCCAACCGCGAGCGCGCGCTCGTGGTTGGAGCCCTCGACCGGATCGCCGAGACCGTCCCCGACGCGGTGGCCGGCGCTGACATGGTCTTCTGCGCCGCCCCGGTGGCCGCGCTTCCCTCGCTGGTCGCCGAGGCCGCCGCCAGCGCCGGCGACGAGGCGGTCGTCACCGACGTCGGCTCGACCAAGCTGCAGGTGATCGCCGGGCTGCCGGCCGCGGCCCGCGAGCGCTTCATCGGCGGTCACCCGATCGCAGGCGCCGAGACCGCCGGTGTCGAGAACGCCCGCGCCGACCTGTTCGAGGGCGCCCGCTGGTACCTGACCCCGACCGAGCGTTCCGGGGGGCTGCAGTACGACCGGCTGCAACGGACGGTCGCCGACTTCGGCGCCCGGCCGCAGGCGATCGATCCCGAGACCCACGACCGGCTGATGGCCACCGTCAGCCACCTTCCGCACGTGATCGCGAACGTACTCGTTCAGACCGCGGCGGCGGCGCTCGCCGAGGAGTCCGAGCACCTGCCCGAGGTGGGGCCGAGCTTCCGTGACACCACCCGCGTGGCGGGTGCGAACCCCGCGATCTGGGAGGACATCTACGCCGCCAACTCCGATGCGGTCGCCGACGCGATCGACGTCGTCTCAGCTCGCCTCGGCGAGGCGTCGCGCCTGATCCGCGCGCGCGAGGCGCCGGAGGTCGGGCGGTGGCACCGGTCCGCCGGCGAGGATCGCCGCCGCCTGCTCGACGCCGGGAGCGCCGGGGGGTCGCTGCACGCGCTCCAGGTGGCCGTGGAGAACCGTCCCGGCATCGTCGCCGAGATCGCTCTGGCGCTCGGCCGCGAGCGGGTCAACATCGAGGACATGGCGCTCTACCCGGCCACCGACATGAACACCGGCGCGATCACGCTCTGGGTCGCCGGCGCCGAGGAGGCCGATCGCGCCGCCGGAGTGGTCAGGGGGCTCGGGCACTCCGTCGCGATCGCCGGCCGCGAGGACTAGCCGGCGTGGCCGCCACCCGGTTCGATCCGGCGGGCCCTCTTCGGGGCTCGCTGCGCCCCCCGCCCGACAAGTCGATCTCGCACCGAGCGGCGATCGTCGGCGCGATGGGGGATTCAGAGATGCGCATCGAGGGCTACCTCGACGCCGCCGACACCCGCTCGACGCTCGCCGCCGTGCGCGCGCTCGGCGCCGAGGTGCGCGAGCTGGGCGCCTCGGCCGCGGCTCCGGGCGGGATCGACCTCGCGATCGGCGGGATCGGGCTGCGCGGCCCGGCGGAGCACTCGCCCGGCGAGCCGCTCGCGATCGACGTCGGCAACGCCGGCACCCTGATGCGCCTGCTGCCCGGTTGGCTGGCGGGGCAGCCGGGCGGCGCCTGGATCCTCGACGGCGACGAGTCGATTCGCCGCCGCCCGGTCGACCGGATCGCCGACCCCCTGCGGGCGATGGGCGCCGAGGTCGAGGCCGTCGACGGGCGGCTGCCCCCGCTGCGGGTCACCGGCAGGGCTCTCGAGGGAATCTCCTACCGGATGCCCGTGGCCAGCGCCCAGGTGAAGTCCTGCCTGCTGCTGGCCGGCATGCTCGCAGCGGGCGAGACGACCGTGATCGAGCCCGCGCCGAGCAGGGATCACACCGAGCGCATGCTCCGCGCGGCCGGGGTCGAGCTGGCCAGCGCTCCCGTCCGCACCCCGGTCGCGCTGCGCGGACGGCTGCCCGGCGAGAAGATCACCGTGCGCGCGGTCGAGCGCCTCGCCTTGGATCACCAGCCGGTGCCGGCCGACTTCTCCTCGGGCGCCTTCGTGCTGGTCGCGGCCCTCCTCGTCCGTGGGAGCGAGGTCACGGTCTCCGGCGTGGGCCTCAACCCGACGCGGATCGGCCTGCTCGGCATCCTCAACCGCATGGGGGCCGGGATCGAGGTGACGGAGGGGCTGCCGGTGGCCGGCGAGCCGCGTGGATCGGTGACCGCCCACCACGGCGCGCCGCTGGCCGGTGTTCGAGTCGGCGGCGGGGAGGTGCCGCTGGCGATCGACGAGCTGCCGCTGGTGGCGCTGTTGGGCTGCTTCGCGGAGGGCGAGACGATCGTCTCCGGCGCCGAGGAGCTGCGGCACAAGGAGTCCGATCGGATCGCCTCGGTCGTCGAGGGCCTGCAGGCGGTCGGCGCCGAGATCGAGGTCACCGAGGACGGCTTCGTCGTCCGCGGAGGCGGCCAGCTCGCCGGCGGCACCCTGGACTCGCGCGGCGACCACCGACTGGCGATGCTGGGGGCGGTCGCGGGGCTCGCCTCCCGTGATGGCGTCGAGGTCGAGGGCTTCGAGGCGGCCGGGGTCAGCTACCCGGGCTTCGAGGCCGATCTCAGGGCGCTGCTCGGCGCTTAGTGGGTGGCCTCAGTCGCGGCGGCTGGGGTGCCCCTCGCCGGGCCAGGGGGAGAGCACCAGCAACACCCGCGCGTCCTCGATCGCGACGACCTCGTGGCGCTCGGCCGGGTCAAAGATCGCCAGCAGCCCGGGACCTCCCTCGGCATCCTCGCCGTTGGGCTTTGAGATCCGCACCCTGCCGGAGACCACCATCACCCATGCGCGCTCGTGCACCTGATGCTCGGGCAGGCTCTCGCCTGCCAGCAGCGCGATCAGGATCGCCC
>JBKJZF010000100.1:0-10462 GCA_046715315.1 Solirubrobacterales bacterium
ATCCTGACGATGGAGATGGCGACGGCGATGAACCGCTCGGTCGCCAACGTCCTCTTCGCCGGGTTCGGCGGGGCCCCGGCCGGTGGCGGCGGCGCCGGCTCGGGAGAGGAGCGCCCGCACGTCTCGATCGGCGCCCAGGACGCGGCGATCAAGCTCGCCTACGCCGACTCGGTCGTGATCGTTCCCGGCTACGGCCTCGCGGTCGCCCAGGCCCAGCACACGGTCAAGGAGATGGCCGACGAGCTCGAGCGCAAGGGCGTCACGGTCAGCTACGCGATCCACCCGGTGGCGGGGCGGATGCCGGGCCATATGAACGTGCTGCTCGCCGAGGCCGACGTGCCCTACGAGAAGCTGCGCGAGATGGAGGACATCAACCCGGAGCTGCCGCGCACCGACGTCGCCGTCGTGATCGGCGCCAACGACGTCACCAACCCCGCGGCCAAGAACGATCCCGACTCGCCGATCGCCGGGATGCCGATCATCGAGGTCTCAGAGGCCAAGCAGGTGATCGTGATCAAGCGCAGCCTCAGCCCCGGCTTCGCAGGCATCGACAACGATCTCTTCTACGAGCCCAACACCTCGATGCTGTTCGCCGACGCCAAGCAGGCGGCGGCGGACATCGCCTCCGAGATCCAGGAGCTCTAGCTAGTCGTGCTCGCGCCCGTGACGACGGACGCGGGGGGCGAGCCAGCCGATCAGGCCGCCGAGCGCGCCGGCGATCAGCAGCGCGAAGACCAGCGGGGTCTGGGTCTCGGCGAAGAAGAAGTTGACCTCGACCTTCTGCGAGTTCTGGGCAACGAGGACGATCAGGGCCAGCGCGGCGATGCCGATCGCCCAGCGCTTCCACTGGGTCCCCTCGGCGCGTTGCGCCGGGAGGTGGGGCTCGTGGCGTTGCTCCATGGGCACCAACGCTACCCGCCCTCGGCACACAGGTCACCCATGACCCCGGTTTTCGTTGAGAGCGTCGGCCCGTGGCGGGTCGCCGAGACGAAGCCGGCCAGTCGACGGTCGAGTGGCTGGGGCTGGTCCTGCTGGTCGCCCTGCTGGCGCTGGCGCTCGCGACCGTCGCCGGCGCGAGGCTCCACGGCTACACACTGGCGAGGGCGCTTGCCGACCGCCTGATCTGTGCCGCCGGGCTCGGCGGGGAGTCATGCGGCGTGCCCGGCTCCGAGCTTGCCACGGCCTACGGGGCCGAGCTGGCTGAGACGGTGCGCCGCCGGGCACCGACGATCGCCTACGAGGACGGGATGCGCGCGGTGCCGGTCGACTTCCGCAGCTGCCGGCAGGACCCCTGCTCGATGGGGGCCGCCGACGGCGAGGTCCTCGATTCGCTCGAGGGCGAGCCGGTCACCCTGTTCGTCCACGTCGTCGACTGCCGGGCCGATCCGGCGCCGGCGCCGGCGCAGCCCGAAATCGACTGCTCGGGCGAGCGCGCCGGCCGGCTCTACCTGCAGTACTGGGCCTACTACCCGGGCAGCCAGAGCCTGCGGGCGCTCCCGGGCGACGCCGGCTTCCATCGCGACGACTGGGAGTCGATGCAGCTACGGATCGGCGACGACGGGGCCGACGCCAGGGCGAGCTCGCACCACGGCTACAACTACGAGGGAGGCGCCGGCAACTGGCTGTCCGACGCCGGCCTCACAGAGCGCCAGGCGTGGGGCCCGGCGGGCGGGCGCTACTACATCTCCGGCGGCAGCCACGCCGGCCACGCCTGGCAGGCCGACGAGGCGCTGGGCCGCTGGACGCCCGGCGACGGCATTCGCCTGATCCCGGTCGAGGACGTCGCTCGCGGCCGCTGGGGTGACACCGCCTTCGCCGTCACCCCTCCGTGGCTGAAGCGGGTCTACCGCGATCCGGAGTACCTGGGGACGGATTGATCCCAGAACGACGACGGGGCCTCCGAAGAGGCCCCGTCGAGCATCGCTCCCTGACTACGGTCGATCAGTCTTCAATCGCCTGGAGCAGGAGCCGGCAACGGTCGGTGTCCGCGGCCGGAGCCGGCGGGCCGAGTTGGAGCGCGGGCCGGAAGAGGAGCTGGTTGGGGCAGCCGAGCATGCTCGTCTTCCTCGCGCGGATCAGGTGCTGAGTCGATTCCGTCTTCCCCATGAACCGAGTCTCGGCGCGATCGATCGCCGCGCCCAGAGGGCCAAGGGCGGGTCGTCCCCCGCCCGGGGTGTGGTCGTCCTCATCCCTTGGTGGGGGCGGCGAGAAGCGACGCGATCGTCGCGCTCACGCGGTGCGGAGCCTCCTCCAACTGCCTCCAGGTGAACCGGATCACGGTGTATCCCGCGAGCGTCAGCCTCTGGTCTCGTCGGCGATCACGTTCGAACTGGGCGCGGGTCGCATGGGTCTCGAAGCCGTCGGTCTCGACGATGAGACGGGCAGATGGCCAGTAGAAGTCGACCTCCAGGGCACCATCGCCGAGGTCGATCCGGAAGTTGGCGCGGGGGCTGGGCAGGGCTGCGCTCTCACAGAGATCGACGAGGCGCCGCTCCAATTCGCTCCGGGTCACCTGATTCGGGCGGAGGCGGTCGAGCAGAGTCGAGAGTGCGCCGATTCCGTGTCGCCCGTTCGCCCGTCCGAGCACGGCATCGATCGCCCTGAGATCGAACACGCGCAGGATCTCGGCTCGCTCTACGGCTCGCTCCAGCGAGCGGGGGCCGACCACCCCGGCGAGATCGAGCAGGGTGCGCGCGACGCTGGTGACCGGGATGCCGTTAACCGTGGCCGCGTCGCTGGCCGTGACCGTCCGCGTGCGATGGAGGTCGATCCCGGCGAGGCGGTACCCCGTCCGGCGGGACGAGGAGACGTCGATGGACGCACCCCCGTGAGGCCGCAGATCCCAGAGCGCGGCCGCCGAGCGGTGCGAGAGGATCGCCCCAGGGCCGCAGGCCAGCACGGCGGCCATGTAGCGGCCCCACCGGGTCAACTGGCGCCGGCCGACCGCGTAGACACCGTGGTGGACGCGGTGGAGGCGGCCCGAAGCGACCCGCTTGCGCACGGCGTTTGCGCTCAGGCCGAGCCCCTCCAGCTGGGTGAGCGATACGACGCCATGTTGCGTGTCGGCTAGCGCCGAGAGCCTGCGATCCACCGGGGTGGGTCGCAAGGCAGGCCGCATAGGCGCGTTTGGCGACCCACCCCTCCTCACTCAGCCAGCGTGGCCTTCGAAACGTGACGAATCCAGACCACAACGCGTCGGAATGCGTGTGCTAGCGCGGCTAGAGGTCGCGCTCGGAGACGAGCCCGCTCTGCAGGGCCCGTTCGACCAGGGCGACGCGCTTCTGGTTCTGGGGAAGGTCGCCCACCCCGAACTTCTCGAACAGCGCCCGCAGGTGCGTCTTTACCGCGTCGACGCTGAGGTGGAGCTCGTCGCCGATCCCCTGGTTGGTCGCAGGGGTGGCGAAGGACGCGCCGTCCTTGTAGGGGCGGCAGAGCGCGACCAGCACGCGCCTCTGCGCCGGCGAGATCCCTCCGGCCTCGAGCCGGTCGGCGGAGACCACCGTGGAGTCGCCCCGGGCGGCCCCCGGCGCCCGGTAGAGGACCAGCGAGCCGCCGAAGCGCAGCACGTCGCCGTCGACGAGCAGCCTGCGCCCACGCACACGCTCGCCGTTGACGTAGGAGCCGTTGCGCGAGAGGCCGTCGTCGACGACGGTGCAATCGCCGCGGACGAACTCGAGCTGCGCGTGCAGCCCCGAGACCTCCTCGTCCCAGTCCAGCCGCACGTCGGCCGCCTCGCGCCGTCCCACCCAGATCTCGCCGGTGGCCTCGTCGAGGGCGAGGATCCGCTGCGCGTCCTCGCCGTCGCGGTAGACGAGGAACGGCTGCCCCCGGCGCTCGGCCTCGATCTGCGCCTTCAGCTCGGTGGCGCTGGTGGCCCGTGGTCCGAGGGCGCCGCCCGACATCTATCTGGGGGGCATTCGCAGGGCGCCGTCGAGACGGATCGTCTCGCCGTTGAGCATCGGGTTGGAGGCCACGTGGACGGCGAGCGCGGCGAACTCGGCCGGGTCGCCGAGGCGGCTGGGGAAGGGGATCGCGGCCCCGAGCTCGGTCCTGGCCTCCTCGGGCAGGGCCGCCAGGAGGGGCGTGTCGAAGGTCCCAGGCGCGATCGTCACCACGCGCACCCCGCGCCCGGCGAGCTCGCGCGCGGCCGGCAGCGTCAGGCCGACGATCCCGCCCTTGGAGGCGGAGTAGGCGACCTGGCCGATCTGTCCGTCGTAGGCGGCGATCGAGGCGGTGTTGACGCAGACCCCGCGCTCGCCTCCCTCGTCGGGCTCGTTCTCGGTCATCGCCGCCGACGCCAGGCGGAGCACGTTGAAGGTGCCGATCAGGTTGACCTTGATCACGTTGTGGAAGAGCTCTAGGTCGTGCGGCCCCTGCTTGCCGGCGGTCCGCTGGGCCCAGCCGATGCCGGCGCAGCAGACCGAGATCCGCAGGCCGCCGTCGGCCTCGGCGGCGGCGTCGACGGCCGCCTTGACCGGCTCGGGCTCAAACACGTTCGCCTCGACGAAGCGCGCCCGGCCGCCCAGCTCCGCCGCCAGCGCCTCGCCCTTTTCCGCGTTCAGGTCGGCGATCACGACCTCGGCGCCCGCCTCGTGCAGCCGGCGCACGGTCGCCTCGCCCAGCCCGGAGGCTCCGCCGGCGACGAGCGCGCTCTTGCCCTCGATCAGCATCCGGCGGCGAACATACAACGGTGAGGCCCACCCGGGGCTCGCGCCCACCGTCTAGCCTTGACCGATCTCGGCTCCCGTGACCGTACTGCTCAAGGATGAGATCGCCGACCGCCTCGCCGAGGCCCGGCGGCGGTCGCTGGCCCTGGTCGAGCCGCTCTCCGACGACGAGCTCAGCCGGGTCTACTCGCCGATCCTCAGCCCGCTCTCCTGGGACCTCGGTCACCTCGCCAACTTCGAGGAGCTGTGGCTGGTCCAGCGCGTCGGCGGCCGCGAGCCGATGCGCGGCGAGCTTGGACGCCTCTACGACGCGATCGAGAACCCGCGGGCGACCCGGGGCGAGCTGGCGATCCTGCGCGGCGAGGAGCTGCGCGCCTACATGGACGAGGTCCGTGCACGAACCCTTGACGTGCTCGCCGAGGTCGACCTCGCCGACAACCCCGACCCCCTGCTGCGTGACGGCTTCCTCTACGAGATGCTGATCGCCCACGAGCACCAGCACGGCGAGACGATCCTGCAGCTGCTGCAGATGATCGAGAGCTACGAGCCCGTCGAGCGCGACCACGACCCGGCCTCTGAGCCCGTGTCGGACGGTCCCGAGATGGTGCGCGTCGATGGCGGCGAGCAGGCGATCGGCACCGGCCCGGGCGGCTTTGCCTACGACAACGAGCGCCCGCGGCACACGGTCGAGCTCGAGCCCTTCCTGATCGACCGCGCTCCGGTCACCAACGGCGCCTTCGCCGAGTTCGTCGTCGCCACCGGCGCCGAGCCGCCGAAGTACTGGGAGCGCGACGGCGAGGGCGGCTGGTTGCGGACGGCGATGGGCAGCACCGAGCCGGTCGACCCGCGGCTTCCCGTCGTCCACGTCGACTGGTCGCAGGCCGATGCCTTCGCGCGCTGGGCCGGCAAGCGGCTGCCGAGCGAGCTCGAGTGGGAGGCCGCCGCCGCCGGCGCCGCTCGCGAGCGAGCGAACCTCGACCAGCTCGGCTTCGGCTGCGCCCCGGCCGGCGCCTACGCCGACGCCCCGTCCGATCATGGGGCCGTGCAGATGCTGGGCGACGTCTGGGAGTGGACGAGCTCCGACTTCGAGGCCTACCCGGGCTTCGAGGCGTTTCCCTACCCCGAGTACTCCGAGGTCTTCTTCGGCCTCGGCCACAAGGTGCTGCGGGGCGGCTCCTGGGCGACGCGACGCGATGTCATCCGCACCAGCTTTCGCAACTGGGACCTGCCGCAGCGCTCACAGATCTTCTCCGGCGTTCGTTGCGTAAGCGACGAGCGATGAAACGATCGGGCGATTCGGGGGTCAGCTAGGAGATGGAGGGCGCTGCGATCCAGCCGGTCACCGTTGAGCTTCGCCTGCCGCCGGGAGGCCCGCTGTCGGGGATGGCCGCGGATGTCCGCGCCGGGCTGACCAAGCCCTTCAAGGAGCTGGCGCCGCGCTACTTCTACGACGAGCGCGGGTCGGAGCTGTTCGAGCGGATCACCGAGCTCCCCGAGTACTACCCGACGCGCGCGGAGCGCTCCATCCTGGAGCTGCACTCGGCGGCGATCGTGGAAGCGGCGGGGCGGCCGGCGACGCTGATCGAGCTCGGCTCGGGCTCGGCCTCCAAGACCCGTGTGCTGTTGGACGCGATGCGCGACGGCGGCTGCCTGCACGCCTACGCGCCCGTCGACATCTCCGAGGAGATCACCCGGCAGACCGCCGAGGCGATCGCCTCGGAGTACGGGATCACGGTTCATGGCCTGGTCTGCGACTTCGAGCTCGACCTCGAGCGGCTGCCCCTCGCCGGCCCGCGGGTGATCGCGCTGTTGGGGGGAACGATCGGCAACTTCGCCCCCGCCCAGCGGGCGAGCTTCCTGCGGCGGGTCGCCAACCTGCTCGGTCCCGAGGACGGGTTTCTGCTGGGGACCGATCTGGTCAAGGACAGGGCCACCCTGGAGGCCGCCTACAACGACTCTGCCGGGGTCACCGCCGAGTTCAACCAGAACGTGCTGGCGGTGCTCAACCACGAGCTCGGCGCGAATTTCGACCTGGACGCTTTCGAGCACGTCGCCGTCTGGGACCCGGACAACCTCTGGGTGGACATCCGCCTGCGCTCGCTCGATCGCCAGGTGATTGAGATCGCCGCCCTGGAGATGCAAGTCGCGTTCGACCGCGGGGAGGAGATGCGCACCGAGATCTCGACCAAGTTCGCCCGCGAGGGGCTCGAGGGCATCTACGCCGAGGCGGGCCTGGAGCTGGTCGAGTGGTGGACGGACCCCGAGGGCCTCTTCGGCCTCTCGCTCGCCGGCGCGGCCTAGGCCGCGGCCAACGCTTCGATTAGCTCCGCCTGACGGTCAGGGGTGGTGACGGGCGTCAGCACCGGCAGCGTGATCCCGCCGTCGACGTAGCGCTCGAGGCGCTCTCGCATCTCGGCCGGCTCGCCGAAGATGAAGGTCTCGGAGATCAGCTCCCAGGGTGCCGCCGCAGCTGCGGCCTGGCGATCCTTCGCGGCCCACAGCGAGACCATCTCGTCGATCGCCTCGCCGTGGCCGAGCCAGCGGAAGAACGCCTCGTAGACGGGGACCGTGATGTAGGAGGAGAACATGAACCGCGCCAGCGGCTCGACCTCCTCGCGGCGGCCAGGGAGACAGAAGAAGCGGCAGGCGAGCTCGAAGCCCTGCGGCGCTCCCTCGAGCTGGCCCGTCACCTGCTCGAGGCCCGACAGCGGCAGGAAGTTGGAGAAGGCGCCGTCGGCCTTCTCGACCGCCAGCCTCAGCATCTTGCCCCGCAGCGCAGCGAGCACGATCGGGGGCGGCGAGGGGGGAGCCTGCTCGAGCTTGAAGCCGGTCGCGGTGCGCTCGCCGGCGAAGGCGGCGCGGAGGAAGTCGACGGTGGCCGAGACCTTGGAGAGCGGCCGCTCGAAGGTCATGTCGTTCCAGCCCTCGACGATGCGGTCCGAGGAGGCGCCGATTCCCAGGGCGAAGCGCCCGTCGCTGGCGTCGGCGAGGGCGGCCGCCTGCTGGGCCAACAGCGCCGGGCCGCGGGTGAAGACCCCGACCACGCCGGTGCCGAGGCGGGCGCGCTCGGTCCAGGCGCTGGCGAGGGCGAGCGGGGTGAACCCGTCGGGGCCCTGGGTCTCGCCCGTCCACATGTCCGTGTAGCCGGCGGCCTCTGCCCGGCGGATCGCATCCTCGTGCTCGCGCAGCGGCAGCGTCGGCAGTGGCAGCGTCAGTCCCCAGCGGTGATCGGCCATCGTCAACGCGGCAGCCTATTCGGACGACCACGGCCCGGCGGCCCATCGGTGGGATAGGCTCGGGCCGGTATGGACTTCTCGCGGCTCGATCGCAACCGCGTGCTCCTCGGCGGGATCTCGGGGACGCTGCTTGTCCTCGCCCTGTTCCTGCCGTGGTACTCGCTCAGCCACTCGGCCACGCGCGTGGAATCGGGTGCTTGGTTGTGCGGCGAAGGCAACTACAGCTGCTCCGGCTTCGAGACCTTCCCGATCCTGCGCTGGGCGCTGCTCTTGGCCGCGCTCTCACCGCTGATCCTCGCCTGGATCCTCGTCCGCGGGCACAAGCTCTCGTGGGCGCCGGGGGAGATGACGATGGTCGCGGGCTTCACCGCGATGGTCTTGATCGGGTACAACGGCCTCCTCGACATCCCGGCTCCCGACCAGGGCCTCGAGTTCGGCACCAGCCTCAGCTTCGGCTACTTCATCGCGCTGGTCTGCGCGACCGGGATCGCGGCGACGGGATTCCTGCGCTCGCAAGCCGGCCAGAAGCGCGAGCGCAAAGCGCCCGGAACGGTCTAGCGCCCTGCCGATACCCTGCGGTCGATGTCCGTGATCTCACACGACGTCCGCGATTCGTCGAGGCCGGATCGCAACCTCGCGCTGGAGCTGGTTCGCGTGACCGAGGCGGCTGCCCTGGCCGCCGCTCGCTGGGTCGGCCGGGGGGAGAAGGAGTCGGCCGACGGCGCCGCCGTCGACGCCATGCGCCTGCTGCTGGAGACCGTGCCCATGGACGGGGTGGTCGTAATCGGCGAGGGCGAGAAGGACGAGGCGCCGATGCTGTTCAACGGTGAGCGGATCGGCGACGGCAGCCCGCCCGAGGTGGACATCGCCGTGGACCCGCTGGAGGGCACCCGCCTGACGGCCCTGGGGATGCCCTCCGCGATCGCCGTGATCGCGCTCTCGGAGCGGGGCACGATGTTCGACCCCGGGCCGTGCGTGTACATGGAGAAGCTCGCCGGCGGCCCCGAGATCGCCGACCTGCTCAGCCTCGACGAGCCGCTTGAGGACGTGATCCGCAAGGTCGCCGAGCGCAAGCAGACGGATCCCGGCGGCGTCACCGTGATCGTCCTCGACCGCCCCCGCCACGCCGAGCAGATCACCGCCATCCGGGAGGCGGGGGCACGCGTTCGCCTGATCACCGACGGCGATGTCTCGGCGGCGCTGTTCGCGGTCTCCGCCGAGGGCGGTGTCGATCTCCTCTGGGGGATCGGCGGCACCCCGGAGGGGGTCATTTCCGCGGCCGCGATCAAGTGCCTTGGGGGTCAGCTGATCGGCCGCCTGTGGCCACGCGACGACGACGAGCGCCAGGCCGCGATCGACGCCGGCTACGACCTCGACGAGGTCCTCGACGTCGACCGCCTGATCACCGGGGAGGACGTGTTCTTCGCTGCCACCGGCGTCACCGACGGCGAGCTCCTGCAGGGGGTCCGCTACAGCGCCGGCAAGGCCTCGACGGAGTCGCTGGTGATGCGCTCGCGTTCGGGCACCGTGCGGACGGTCCGCGCTCGCCACGACCAAGCGAAGCTGCGCGAGGTCACCGGCGGGCGCTACGGCTAGCGGCCTGCGGCCCCTCCGTCCAGCGCGTCGCGCTCGGCGGCCCAGCCGACGGTGTCGAGCACGCCCGTGTCGTGGAGCTCGTAGCGCAGCGCGTTGATCACCGCTCCCGCCATCAGCCCGAGGCTGACGAGGTAGAACCAGACGAGGGCGACGAGGACGAAGCCGATCACCCCGCCGACCTGGTCGATGTTCGCCACCTCGGTCAGGTAAAAGGGGAAGACCGCGTTGGCGATGCCGATGATGACGGTGAAGAAGAGCGCGCCGGGCCACACGCCCCGCCACGGGACGTGCCCCTTGGGGACGAAGTAGTAGATGGTGCAGGTCACCAGGAAGGTGACCAGCAGCGCGCCGAGCAGCAGCAGTCCGCTGGCCAGCCCCTGGATGCTGCCGAGCCCAAAGGGCAGGTCGTCGGCGCTCGAAACCACGAGCCCCTCCAGCGCCGGGATGACGACGCTGGCGGCCAGGAACACGGTCAGCCCGAGCAGCATCACCAGGGCGAAGCGCTTCTGCGCGATCCAGCCGCGGCACTCGACGTGGTAGATGCGGCAGAAGGCCGTGTCCATCGCTCCCCAGAACGAGGTGCCGATCCAGAGCGCGCCGATCGCGGCGACGACGCCGATCGTCGTCGAGCTGTCGCGGACCCGGTCGAGGGCGTTGGAGAGGGTGTCCTGCTCGACCGCCGGGAAGAGCCGCTGGAGGTCGAGCAGGACGTTGGCCTCGACGTCGGTGGACTGCAGGATCTTGCCGAAGATGAAGAGGACGAGCAGGACGAACGGGAACAGCGCCAGGACGAGGTTGTAGGCGACCATCCCGGCGAGCCCGGTGATGTTCTCGGAGTAGGCGCGCTCCCAGAAGGCGCGGAGGTAGCGCCAGCCGCGTGTCCGGGTCAGCGCCCGGTTGCCCGTCAACGTCGATCCACTGCGTCGCGCATCGCTTCCAGCGCGCGCGTCGCCAGGCGGACAC
>JBKJZF010000101.1:0-2596 GCA_046715315.1 Solirubrobacterales bacterium
GGGAGAGGGAGCTAGTGCTCTGTCAACGAGGCTCTGATGGTCAGGTTCGTCGCGCGGCCGGTAGAGCTGCCCTCCACTCCAACCTTGACGTAGCACTAGGCCGAAGCCACTGGCAGCGCTTCGCCGATGTCACCGGCCAGGCGCTCGGCGGCGTCGGCGTTCAGGCGCAATCGTTCGAGGGTTTGCGCGGTGATCTCCGCTGAGTCGGGCGACTGCTTTTCCTCGAGGAACGCCGACGCCTCGCGCTCCAGATTGCGTGGCGTGAGCTGGCCCAGGCCGACGATGACGCGACGCTTCAGGCCGGGATCGAGGGGCGCAACGTGCGTGTCCCAGTGGTCGCGCAGGATCGGCCAGGCGATCGCGCGGGCGTGGCGGTTGCCCAGCAGGCCCGCCAGCATCAATCCTCGGTCCTGAAGGCGGAAGACGCCGTCGAAGCAGGCGTTCGCGGTGCGCGTCGCAAGGGCAGCGTCCTCGAAAGCGGCCAGCGCGTTGCGGAACCGCGCCTCTTCCTGGGCGTCGGTTGCCTCGGCCGCCCGCATTCGGGCGAGGTAGCCCTCGTAGAGCGCCTGGTTGCCCGGGCCGGCGGCGACGCCGGCGAGAGCCGATGCGATGTCAGGATCGAGCTGCGCCGGCGTCGCTGCAAGCCCGGGCAGGTAGGCGTCGATGCGGCGTCTCGCCTCCTGGATCACGTTCGGTACGCGGGCGATGCGGCCGAGGATCGACATCGCTCGCGCCCGCTTCTCGCGGTCCTCTGTGCTCTCCCCAGGCCGAACGTCCCATCCCAGGCTGTCGAGGATCGGCGCGAAGAAGCTGGCGACAAGGGCTTCGAACGCAGGGCGATGCGCATCGCTGACGGCGTGAGTCGAGAGCCAGGCGAGGGCGTCGGCGATGGAGTCGAGGACGGCACGGTCTTGCTCGCCGCGCAGGCCCGCCAGCAGCTCGAAGAGCTGCCCCAGGTTGGCGCGGCCGGCGTAGACCAGCGCCCAGTAGTTGTCGACGAGCATGAGGCGCTCTTCGGGCTCGATCTGGCTCAAGCCGGCTCGAGCAAGCATTTTGACCGACTCATCGTCCAGACTGTAGCGATAGAAGCCACGGCCCCCGGCGTTCGGGTAGTACCATTGCGCGCCGGGGAGCGTCGCCGTTGCCCTGTCGCCTTCGATCAGCAGGCGCTCTTCCCGCACGCCAGCCGCCGTGCCGTACTTGATGACGATCGGTACCAGCCAGCGTTGATCCGTCGGCGGAGCGCTCGGGTCGGCGAAGAACCGCTTCTGACGCAACTCAACGTCCAGGCCGTCACGGCGGGCTTGCGCTGTGAAGGCGACGACCGGGTGGCCGGGCTCGAAGATCCAGTTGTTGGCGATCGCCGTCACTTTCTGCCCCGATGCCTCGTCCAGGGCTCGCCAGAAGTCGTCGGCGGTCGCATTCGATTCCGCGTGCCGGTTCAGGTAGATGCGGACGCCGCCGCGGAACGCCTCTTCGCCGACGAAGCTCTCGATCATGCGGAGGACGGACATGCCTTTGAGGTAGGTGATCGCGTCGAATCGCTCCGAGGCCTGATCGGCGTTGCGAACCTCCATCGAGATGGGGTGCGTCGAGGCGAGCTGATCGAGATTGAATGCGGGGGTGGCCTGGGCGACCATGTCGCGCAGGTAGCCCCACTCCGGGTTCTGGGCGGCGGTCGCCTTCTCGCCCACGAACGAGGCGAACGATTCGTTCAGCCAGAGGTCATTCCACCAAGCCATCGTGACGAGATCGCCCCACCACATGTGGGTCAGCTCGTGGGAGGCAACGCTGAAGATCCGCTTGAACGCGGCCGTCGTTGCCGTACGCTCGTCGGCGGCCAGCAGCGTCGTCCGGTAGGTGATGGCGCCCGGGTTCTCCATGGCGCCCGCCTCGAAGTCGGGGAGCCCGATCGCGTCGAGCTTGGTGTACGGGTACGGGATGCCCGTGTAGTCCTCGAGCCAGGCGACCGATCGCGCGTGCACATCGCGAGCGTAGTCACCCTTGTCGGCCAGTCCGGGCGGCAGCCAGACCCGGACGGGGATGCCCGTTGTGCTGGTGACGGGCTCGGTGCTCTGGTAGGGGCCGACCGTGAACGCAACGAGGTAGGTTGAGATCGGCGGCGTCTCGGCGAAGCGGGTGAGCGTGCGCCCACCCGAAAGCGCCTCCGACCGCTCGATTGGGCCGTTCCCGATCGCGGCGAGCTCCGAGTCATGGACCAGCTCGATGGAGAATCGGGCCTTGAATTCCGGCTCGTCGAAACTTGGGAACGCGCGGCGCGCGTCCGTGGCTTCGAACTGGGTGGCCGCGTACTTCGCCCCGCCGTGCGTCGAGCGATACAGGCCGCGCAAGGCGTCGCGAATCGGGCCCGTCCACTCCAGCTCGAGGGCGCGATCTCCAACGGGAATCTCGCCCGCGTAGTGGAGCGTTGCGGTCTGCGCCTCCTCGTCGTAGGCTGCCGACTCGAACGCCGGACCGCCGGCGATGCGTGCCACGCCGATGTCGAGGCCCACGGCGTGCAGCGTGATCTCGCGGGCAGGCTCGTCCATGTGGAGATCGATGCGGGCGCGGCCGGTCGACCGCCACTCGTCGAGGT
>JBKJZF010000102.1:0-7028 GCA_046715315.1 Solirubrobacterales bacterium
GTATGAGATCGCGCGGCTCAACAGCCTGTACGCCCTTGATCTGTCGCTCGGGCTCGAGGGGCTGCGCACGTGCATGGATCAGAACCGCAGGCGCCAACTGCGGGGGTGGGAGCAGCGAGCAGAAGGATTCGTCCGAGACCGAGGCGCAATCGCTGAATTTCTAGTCGACAGGTACGAGTCCTTCATGCGATCGGTCGGGGCGCGGGACCCCCACCTGGCACCCGAAACGCTGGAACTTCTCGCCCACTCGGAGTCCTGTTACGTCGTCGGGGCGGCTCCCGGTGGAACCCTCCAGGCCGCTTCGGTATTCGCAGCGACCGACTATGCGGGAGACTTCCTGTTCAGCGTGGCCACAGAGGCCGGCCGCCGTCACGCAACGGACCTGCTCTGGTACGGGGTCAAGGTCCTGAGTGAGCGCGGGGTTCCGATCCTGAACCTCGGTGGAGGGGCCAAGGAAGACGACGGGGTGGCGCGATCCAAGCAGCGCTTCAGGCCGATGAGGTTCCCGCTGGGAGCGGTGCGGCAGATCTACGACCCGCGCAAGTACGCCGACCTGTGTCGACGCGCCGGTGTTGCCCCCACGGTCCGGGAAGGATTCTTCCCGGGGTATCGATCACCCTCGGCGACTCGCTTGCAGCGGGGAGGCTCATGAAGCGCGATGTCGACGCTCTCGCCGTGTTCGGAGGCTCGCCCTCTTTCGACCCGCCGTTGCACGTCGGTCGGCCACAGGTGGGTGATCGAGATCGGATGATTTCCTATCTGGAAGAGATACTCACCAGTAGGCAGTTGACCAACCAGGGCCGCTACGTCAGCGAGCTTGAGGGTCGCTTGGCCGACTATCTGTCGGTGAAGCACTGCATCACCACCTGCAACGGCACCACGGCACTCCAGATTGCCGCTCGGGCAGCGGGGTTGAGCGGCTCAGTCATCGTCCCGGCTTTTTCCTTCGTCGCCAGTGCCCACGCGCTTGCCTGGCTGGGCCTGGAGCCGGTGCTTTGCGACGTAGACCCGTCCTCCTGCACCATCGATCCTCTGCAGGCGGACGCGCTCGTCGATCAACGGGTGAGCGCGATTCTTGGTGTGCACCTGTGGGGACGGCCATGCGATGTCGACGGTCTGTCGCGGATCGCACAGCAGCATTCGCTCAAGCTCATCTTTGACGCGGCTCAAGCATTTGGGTGCACGCACGGAGGTGTCATGGTGGGTGGCTTCGGTGATGCCGAGGCCTTGAGCTTTCACGCAACCAAGGTCTTCAACACCTTCGAGGGCGGGGCGGTCACCACCAATGACGACCAACTGGCCGCTCGCGCGCGGCTGGCGACCAACTTCGGGTTTACCGACTATGACCGGATCTCGGCTCTCGGTACGAATGGAAAGATGACCGAGGTGGCCGCGGCGATGGGGTTGGTCTCGCTCGCATCGCTGCCGGAGTTCATCGAGTCCAATCGGCGTAATTACCTCGCCTATCGAGAGGGAGTCGCCGAGATCGCCGCAGTCTCACTGCTGGAGCATGATGAGCACGAGCGCCGCAACTTTCAGAACGTCGTGATCCGGTTCGAACCGACCGCGAGGCTCTCCCGCGACACGGCGCATCGAGTCCTCTGGGCAGAAGGGGTGCGGGCACGGCGCTACTTCCATCCGGGGCTGCACAAAGTCGAGCCGTATCGGTCCACTCCTAGTATCTCCAACAGATCCTTTCCCGCCACCAATCGGCTTGCGGCGACCACGCTGGCGCTGCCCTCCGGCGGCGAGCTCACGCCCGAAACCGTCGGGCAGGTGTGCGATCTGGTCAGCCTGATCATGGCCGAGGCAGAGTCGATCGAGCAGATGCTCGATGAACGTGAAGCGGCTGTCTAGGCTCAGCGCGTGACCGGAACTCGGCGGGGTGAAGAGAGCTTCAGAACTCCCCGGGGATAGTGGCGGAGCAGCGTGGTGGTGTCCCGAAGCGCTCTGCCGAAGCTTCGCTCCGCAGCCGAGCTCCGGATCTGATCGACGAGCGGCTCGCCGTAATACTCGCGCCAGAATCGCTTTCCCTCGCGGTAGGCCGCTAGCTGGGCCTTATCCCCGCCGAGCGATTGCCGCTGCGCTCGGAGCGCGGCCAAGACATCGGGCAGCATCCGCGCCGGGTTCGCGCTGAGGCTGGCGCCGTGCGTCCGGTACTCGGCTACTACTGCGCCGTGGCTGCAGACGGGAAACCTCCCCGCGATTCTCAGGTTGAGCTCATAGTCCTCGGTGCCCACTCGATCAGTGTTGAAACGCCGTACGTGCTCGAAGACGGCGCGCCGGTACAGCGTCGTTGCCGGCGTTCCTCCCCAGTTCGACCGCAGCAGCTCCTCGAAAAGATCGCCCTGCGGGGCCGGATATGGCGGACCCCCCACTTGCTCCCCCTCGGCACCGATCCGTCGATACCACCCCGAAACGAAGGCGCATTCCGGTCGGTCCCGCAGATATGAGAGGTTGGTCGCCACCGCATCCGGCAGCAGCCGATCGTCAGCATCGAGAAAGAGCAGGAAGTCGCCGTTTGTGGAGCGGATACCGGCGTTCCTCGCACCGGAAAGCCCGGTGTTGGCCTGTGGCAGGCACCGCACTCCCGGGTATCGCTGGGCGACCTGGGCCGTGTTGTCTTCTGAGCCGTCGTCCACCACGACGATCTCCAGGTGGGGGTAGGACTGGGCCAGCACGCTTTCGATCGCTTCGCCCAGGTACTGCCCCTGGCCGAAGCAGGGAATGACGACCGACACCAACTCCGAGAACCCGGGCGCGGAGCTGGCTCGCCAGAGATGCCTCGCGTTGATCGTTGCGAGGTCGGCGCGGCTCTGATCCGCGAGCACAGCGTGCAGCTCGAGCGTCACATCCGGCCCGGTGCCAAGCAGGTTGAAGGTCGTTCGGAACCCTGCAGATCCGGCGGCTGGGACACCTGGGAATCCCTCTACGAGGTCCGGACGAGGCTCCCTCACCGGGGTCCGCCAGAACAGACGTCCGTCGATGCGGAACTCAATCGCGACGACGTCCTCGTCCCGGCCAAGCGCCCAGCCGATCACATCAATCGCATGAGCGTCGAGCCGCCTGTCGGCAGTCGGGACGTCGACGTGCCTGCCCAACAGCACACCCGGCAACGGCTCGGCCAGCGATACCCCGGTTATCTCTACGAGTGCCCCCAAAACCCCCCTTGGAAGCACAGAATCTACACTTCTCCCGCCCGTACCTCGCATGATCCCCGTCGCCCATGCCGCTGCGAGTGCTGCTCGATCCATGTCCTCAGCGATGGCATGGCCTTGAGCTTGCGAGCAGCTTCATCCGCAATTGCGATGTAGAGCCGCTTGGGACCCTCGCGCGGGATGGCATCCGGAGGCGGCCGAAAATGCGGCTTCGACGCGGCGGCCTCGGCTGCCTCGCGTCGTAGCTGGCGCAGTCGACTTACGGCCGACCGGCCTCCGTCCTGGAATGAGTCGGGCGAGAGCTGGAGGAAGTGGGCGTCACGGCCGTTGAAGTAGGCCGGTATCGGCCTCGGGTGGGTCCCCAGCATGACCACCGATGAGTCGTAAGGAACTCCCAGCTCCTCAACGGCCAGCTGGCAATGCCGGTCGCAGATCCAGCGTTTGATTCGGTACTCGTGGTCCGGGAGCTCCATGCGGAGCCGGTCGTACACCTTCAGCTCCTCAACTAGCTGCTCGCAGCGGTTGCGAACCGACCAGATGCCTCCCTCGTGGACGCGATAGACGCCCATCACGTCGCTGAGGAATCCGACGTCGCCCTGCAGCGAGGAGAAGATATGGGTGAGCCAGTCGCACGACTCAAACTCGTATATCCACCGGGGCAGGCTCGACAGGACGCGCTTTCTGATCACCAAAGACAGGCTCGGTATGAGGCTGGCTCCGAGGAAGTCGTCCGTCGCCAGCCGCGACCTGCCAAGCTCGGGTGAGCTCAGCCGCGAAGGCATCACGCGATCTGGATAGACCGTCTTCGCATGGTGGCCACAGCTGACAAGATCAGGATTGCGATCGAGGAGAGCGACCTGCTTCTCCAGCTTGTCGGATGCGGTCCAGTAGTCGTCACCGTCCAACCACGCGACGTACTCTCCTCTCACCTCATCGATCGCACGGCGGTAGTTCTCCCCGGCGCCGAGATTGCGATCGCGCAGGCTTAACCTGATGAGGTCGGAGTGGCGGCGGGCATAGTCGAGGGCAATTGCGCGGGTTCCGTCGGTCGAGTGGTCCTCGGCGACGAGCAGCTCGAACGGAAAGGAGGTCTGCTGATCGAGCACGCCCTCGATCGCTTCGGCAAGGAAGCGCTCGTGGTTGTAGGTGGTGAGCACGACGCTGAGGCGCGTCGGTTGAGTGCCGCACTTCCTCCCTCCGCGATCCGCCGTGCTCACCCTTCGCCCCCACCGAGCGCCTCCAGGAGATCGGCGAGCACCGCTCGCGAGTCGAAGACCTCCCGGGCGAGCTCCCTCGCCGCCTCGCTGTGTCGGTCCCAGTCTCGTTCGACCTCCTCGACCGCGGCGGCCGCCTGCTCGACGGTCTCGAATGCCAACAAGCCCTCGCCGACCGGCAGGTGCTCGCTGAAGCCGGTGTCCTGTGCCACGACGGGACGCGCGGAGGCCAGGTAGCAGGCGCTGCGCTCGCTGAACCAGCCGCTGCGCGAGTTGACGTACCCGCTCTTGGCCACCCCCAGCTCGGCGCGGGAGTCGCGGATGAAGCGGCGATAGGCGTCGGGGCTGCCGGCGACGGCGAGCGGGTCGACGAGCTCCCAGCCATGGCTCGTCAGCCTCTCGATGTCCATCCCGTCGCCGGGATCGATTCCGAGCGCGAGGCGCAGTGGCGGCTGCACCCGTCGGGGGAGCGAAAGGAGCTCACGCAGCGAATGGGCGCGCTGTCCGTAGTGGATCCCGTCGTGCTTCGCCGGACCGTAGCTTCGCCAATGCCCGACCGACGTGTAGGCGGGAGCGGACGGGCGCGGCGCAGCGGCCCAGCGCGAGAGGACCACCGGCGGCACGGTCGGGATCCACGTGCGTCCGCAGGTTGGCACGAGGCATCCCTCCCTTCCCAGCGACAGCCCGACGGTGACGAAGTGGGTGTGCGCATCCAAGCCCATGTCGTGGCCCTGCTGGTGCCAGACCTGGTTGAAGCCCGGATCGAGGTCGAGGAAGGCCCGTCGCGGGATCCGCCCGATCAGCGCCTCGTCGTCGAGCATGCCGGAGACGTTGATCAGCAGGTCCGCCTCTGCGGCGAGTTGCTCGAGGCGCTCGTACGGGGTGCCCACGGTGAGCCGCCGGCGGACGTCGAGCAGCGCGGCGTCGTCGCCGACGAAGGGCCGAAGCTCGCGGAAGTAGGCGGCTGCCGGGGAACCGGCGAGATCGGTGGTCTCGATCGGCTCGACCAGGACGACCCGATGGCCGAGCTCGCGCAGCCCCAGCAGATACTGGAGGACCGCCCAGGTCGCTCCCCCCTGGCGCGGATCCCCGGCGACCATCCCGGACAGCACGATCCTCATCCCCGCTCGGCCTCGATCCGCACGGGGATGCGGACCAGGTCGCGGTCCGAGGTCGGTTCGCAGCCCTGGTAGTGGAAGCGGGTAAAGAAGAGGTAGCCGTCGCGCCCAGTGGTCGAGAAGGTCGGGTCCTGGCTGGCGGGATCGACCAGCGAGGGATAGGCGATCGGATCCGGCCCGCCACAGCGAAAGGACTGCACCGAGGTTGCCCGAAACAGGAGCTTTCGGCGCGTCCACTCGATCAGGTCCTCCGAGGTCGAGAAGTAGACACCGGTGACTGATTCGCCGCTCTTCGGATCCTCCGCGCCGGTGAGCCCGACGAGGACGTAGGCGCCGAGGTGCTCGTTGTAGGTCAGGCTCTCGTGCATTCCCGCGATCTCCCCCGGCCCCACGGGCGAGCATACGTGGGCCGCTGGGTCTGGCGGCGGCTCTTGGTAGGGGTCGGCGAACTCGACCGAGAAGCTCGAGCCGTCCCATGCCCGCCAGCCGTGCGGGTCCCGGACGTCCTCCGTCCTCAGCAGGCAGCTTCCGTGCTGCTGTGCCCCCCGCTCGGTCGCGAGCGCGAGGGCGTAGAAGGCGCCATCGGGCCCGGTGACGATGTTGCTCGGCGAGAACAGCCCCACCGGCCCGACGTCGGGCACGTACCGGTAGGGCGAGCTGGCGACGAGCGAGTCACGGGGGTCGGGCTGCTGGAAGGTCGCCCCCTGGTCGCTCGACCGAGCGAGGGTGATCGCGTTGTACCAGCAGAGCTGGTACACGCCCGATGGACAGCGGCCGGGATGCCGGTGTCCCTGGAACTCCTCGTGCACGAGCGCGAGCACCTCGCGACCGTCCTCGCTCCAGAGCGCAGCGAGCCAGCGCCGGTCGTCGAACTGCGACGGGTCCGGGCTCTCGTTTGATGCGAGCAGCGGATCGCAGCTGACCTCGAGGCTGTCGAGGTCGGGGCCCACCATGCTGTAGTTCGCGTAGTGGGAGAGAATCAGGCGGACACCGCCGTCCGCCATCCGCAGGGCGCGGGTCGGCAGGTCGGGATACTGCTCCGGGACGCAGGCGTCCTCACTCCAGTCGAAGACCACCTGCTCGGCTCCGTTTCGTGCCACCGTTGCCTGGGCGGGCTGCTCGGCCCTCTCGTCGCCCATCCCGAGACGCAGGACCAGCAGCGTCGCGGCAGCGAGGACCAGCAGGCCGAGACCAAGGTCTTGGGGGGACGGCGGGCTTCGTCGCACGGGTCGTGCTCAGGGCGCCAGCCCGAGCCCGTCGAGCATGCCGCCGAGCACCGCGTCGGAATCGAGATGGGCCTCGGCGAGCTCGCGGGCCGCGCTCGCGTGCGCCTCGTAGTCGGCGAGGATTGCCTCCACTCCCTCGGTCGCCTCCTCGAGGGTGCTGAAGGTGAGCAGGCCGCGGCCGGCGAGCTCGGGCGCGATTCCGGTGTCCTGGACGAGGGCCGGGCGGCCCGATGCCAGGTAGCAGGCGGTCCGATCGCTGAACCAGCCGCTGCGGGTCGCCACGTAAAGGCCCTGGGCGACCGAGATCTCGGC
>JBKJZF010000103.1:0-3098 GCA_046715315.1 Solirubrobacterales bacterium
GGCCTGCGCCCGCGCCCGGGCCGGCCGCAGCAGGGGGCAGGCCCCCCGGCTGCGAGCTGCGCGGCACCGCGGCCACGGGGAATGGCTGGCGCTCGATCGCCATCAACGCCTGGCTGGTGACCCAGACCGGGGTCTGATCGGAGGAGGCCGAGTAGCGGTAGTGGCCGTCGCCGACCTGGCGGGCCGCGAGGTAGGAGAGTGGTGAGCGCCCGCCGCTGGTGACCGAGGCGGGATCGGTGCCGGCTGCGATCAGGCCCTGGATCCCCCAGGCGGTGGACTGCGAGTTAGTCCCGCCCCCGTACAGCGCCCAGCCCCCGTCCGAGCTCTGCGCCCGGCGGAGGAAGCCAACGCCCTTCGACATCGCCGGCCCGCGACCCGCGACTGCCAGCGCCTGCAGCGCCGAGCCGGTGCTGTCGGGAGTGCTGGGCTGGCCGGGCTTGAGGCCCCAGCCGCCGTCGTCGTTCTGCGCGTTTCGCAGCCAGCGCCCTGAGCGCTCGAGCGCGCTCGCCGGGGTCCCCCCCGCGCTCAGCGCGAAGACCCCGAACGCCGTCAGGTCGACGTAGCCCGAAAACGAGCCGTTGCCCGCCCGGCTGGAGCGCAGCTCCGCGACCAGGTCGCGCCCGTTGAACGAGCGCGGGCTGACCCCGGCCCCGGCGAGCGCCAGCACCGTCTTCTCGAGGTCGGGCACCGAGCGGATGTCCGAGGCGTGCGAGCGCAGGAAGTCGAGCGGGCTGCGGCCCCCGCGGCGCAGGTCGAGCGGGTTTCGCCGCGAGGCCTCCATCCCGAGCATCGCCCAGGCGGTCATGTCGACGTTCGAGGAGGCGGTCGGCGTGGCGCCGAAGCCGCCGTCGGAGTTCTGCTGGCGCTCGAGGTAGGTGCGGGCGTCAGCGGGGGCGCCCGCCTCGGCCCGCGGCGCCGTGGTCACGGTCGCCGCCGAGACGATCGCGATCAGCACGACCGGCAGCACCGGCGCCGGCCGCCAGGTGAACTCGAGGCGGTCGCGGAAGCGGGAGATCATCCTCACCAGGGCGGGCCCGGCGGCGAAGGCGATCGCGAAGTTGCCCAGGGCGTGGGCGACGTTGAAGGGGATCCCACGTGCCGAGAGCGCCAAGTAGCGATCGAGCGACTGCTCGCCGCCGTAGCTGACCATCACCGAGAGGTCCAGGAGCGCGCCGTAGGCGAGCCCGGCGCAGGCGCAGGCGGTGGCCAGCCCGAGGCGACCGAGTCGCCGGCCCGAAAGCGCCGCCAGGCCGGCCCCGGCGAGCCCGCACAGCCCCCACCCGGCCATCTGCCAGGCCGTCCACGGTCCCTGCCCGAGCCAGAGGTTGGAGACCGGCGCCGCCAGCGCTCCGACGGCGAATCCAGGGGCGCCGCCGAGGGCGAAGCCGGTGATCAGCGCCACGTCGGTGGTGGCGACGACGTTCGGGATCGGGGCGAAGACCAACCGGCCGGCGACCGCCAGCGCGGCCAGCGCCGCGACCAGCGCGACCATCCGCGAGGACGGGTGCGAGCGCTCATACCAGGCGATCCCGCCGGCGATGACGAGGCCGAGGAGCGCGAAGACGACGAGCTGCCAGGCAACCATCAGTTCGGCACCTCCTCCGCTTCGCGTCCGGGGGTGCCGGGTTGCGACGCGGACGGGGTGGCAGGGTCAGCCTTGGCGACCGCGACTTCGTCGCTAGCCCGAGCGAGCTTGTCGCGCAGGAGCTGCGCCCCGCGCTCGGGGGAGATCGGGGCGCCGGCGCCGAGGATCCGGGCGACCTCGGTGGCGAAGTACCAGCCGCCGGCGAGGACCTCCTCGACGGGGCCGTCGGCGATCGCTCGCCCCTCGCCGAGGAGGACCACTCGCCGGGCGAACGAGGCCGCGAACTCGACGTCGTGGGTCGCCAGCAGGATCGCCGAGCCGGCCGAGGCGAGCGAGCCCAGATGACGGCCGAGCTCGTCCTTGCGGGCCCGGTCCATGCCACGGGTGGGCTCGTCGAGGCAGACGAGCGCCGGCGCCTCGCCGGCACCACGACCCGCCATCACGATCGCCAGCGCCAGGCGCTGTCGCTCCCCGCCGGAGAGATCGCGCGGGTCGCGCTCGAGCGCCCAACCGAGCCCGACCGAGTCAAGCGCTGCCGCTCCCTCCGGGCCGGGGAGCTCCTCGGATACCCGCTCGTGGGCGATGAAGTCGGAGGGGCTCTGGGCCAGCAGGGCGCACCCGCCCGGAGCGGCGATGCGTCCCCGCACCGGCTCCACCAGTCCCGCGGCCGCTCGCATCAGCGTGCTCTTGCCGGCGCCGTTTCGGCCCATCAGCGCCACCCGCTCGCCCGGCTCGATCTCCAGGGTGACGCCGCGAAGGACGTCGCGCGGCGCCTCGCCGTCGTCGAGCTCGACCCACAGCTCGGCCGCCGAGAGCGAGCTCGCGGACTTCGGCCGGCGCCGCCAGGGAGCCCGCAGGGCCGGGCGCGGGCGGTCGGCGGCGGACGGCTCGTCGGCGGTGCGCGCCGGAACCGGGTCGAGGCCCCGCTCGCGCAGCATCGCCCGGGCGCTCTTGACGCTCGCCGGGAGGGGCCGGATCCCCGCCAGGTCGAACAGCCGCGCGCCCGGGGTCGAGAGCGCGGGATCCGCCTCGGCGGCCCAGGCGAGGAAGCTCTCCGGGGAGCCGTCGAAGGCCAGCTCCCCGTGGTCGAGGGCGAGCACGCGGTCGGCGGCGGCCAGGCAGCGCTCGAGGCGGTGCTCGGCGAGGACGACGGTCGTCCCCCACTCCTCGTTCAGCCGCCGCAGCAGGCCGACGAGCTCGTCGCCGGAGACCGGGTCGAGCTGGGAGGTCGGCTCGTCGAGGAGGACCAGGCGGGGACGGCCCACCAGGGCGGCGGCGAGGGCGACGCGCTGCAGCTCGCCCCCGGAGAGCGTGTCGGTCGCGCGCCCCAGCAGGTCCGGGATCGCGAGCGCCAGCGCCACCTCCTCCACCGCCCTCGCCCGCGCGGTCGCGGGCTCGCCGCGGTTCTCGCGCGGGAGCTCGATCTCGCCGCGGACGGTGGTGCCGACGACCTGCGCCTCGGGGTCCTGGGCGACCCGGCCGACCTCGCCGCCGAGGTCGGCGGGGCCGTGGT
>JBKJZF010000104.1:0-15022 GCA_046715315.1 Solirubrobacterales bacterium
GGCCAGGCGCCCGTCCGCCGGCAGCAGCGGCTGCCGGCGACGCCGGCCCCTGGTCCGGGCGCTGCTCGTGATCGTGATCCTGGCGGTGGCTGGGACCGCCGGCTACTTCGGCTGGCTGCGCAACTCCTCGCTGGTCGCGGTCGAGCACGTGCGCGTGAAGGGGACGACGACCGCCGACGCTGATCGCATCAACGCCGCGCTGGAGGACGCCGCCACCTCGATGACCACGCTCAACTTCGACCAGGGCGAACTGCGGAATGCGGTCAGGTCCTTCCCGACCGTGGCCTCGGTCAGCGCCGACCCGGACTTCCCCAGCGGCGTCGAGATCACCGTCAACGAGCGCTCGCCGGCGCTGATCGTCGAGTCCGGCGGCGATGCGGTCCCGGTGGCGGGCGACGGAACGGTGCTGCGAGGCCTCTCGCTCGGCGCCGCCGGCGAGCGGCTGCCGACGATCGAGATGCGGGATCTGCCGGCCGCCGGCAGGCTCGGGGGCGAACCGCTGGCGCAGGCGACGATCGCCGGCGCCGCGCCCGGGCCGCTGGTGCCGCTGATCGAGACGATCTCCGACGACGCCGCCCGCGGCGTCGAGGTCGTGATGAAGGGCGAGATCCCGATCCGGTTCGGGGCCCCCGCGGCCGCCGCGCAGAAGTGGGCCGCCGCCGCGGCGGTGCTCGCCGACCCCCGTCTCCAGAGCCTCACCTACGTCGACGTCCGGGTCCCGGAGCGACCCTCGGTGGGAGGGGCCGCCGCCATTGAGGTCGAGACCGCCGCGCCCGAAACCGTGCCCGTCGGCCCCTGATCTGCACCCCACCCTGAGGTCGCCGGCGACCGCCAACCCTCCACTGTTGATCGAGGGTATTGGGCGATGCACGATTCCGTGCCGGGGTGGATCGTGGTCATTGACACCTGATGGCGAATGCCGTACGGTCATTCACACGTCGAGGGAGAGCCGAGCGAAGAAGTCTCAAGTTCGGCTTTAGCCTTCGGCGGGAAACCAAGGGTCAACTTTTTCCTATAGGGAGTCATGGTCGAGTCCTCGTACCTCGCGGTAATCAAGGTCGTCGGCGCCGGCGGCGGTGGAACCAATGCCGTTTCGCGGATGGTCGACGCCGGCCTCAAGGGCGTCGAGTTCATCGCCGTCAACACCGACGTGCAGGCGCTTCAGGCCTGTGAGGCCGACATCAAGCTCTCGATCGGCCACCAGCTGACGCACGGCCTCGGCGCCGGCGCCAACCCCGAGGTGGGGGCCGGGGCCGCGGCCGAATCGCGCGACGACATCAAGGAGGCGCTGAAGGGCGCCGACATGGTCTTCGTCACCGCCGGCGAGGGCGGCGGCACCGGCACCGGAGCCGCGCCCGTGATCGCCGAGATCGCCAAGGAGGAGATCGGCGCGCTGACCGTCGGCGTCGTCACCAAGCCCTTCGAGTTCGAGGGCTCGCGGCGGATGACCCAAGCCCTCGAGGGCATCGACAAGCTGCGCTCCAAGGTCGACACCCTGATCATCGTCCCCAACCAGAAGCTGCTGCAGGTGGTCGAGCGCCAGACCTCCGTGCAGGAGGCCTTCCGCATCGCCGACGACATCCTTCGCCAGGGCGTCCAGGGGATCACCGACCTGATCACCACGCCCGGGCAGATCAACCTCGACTTCGCCGACGTGAGAACGGTCATGTCCGACGCCGGCTCGGCGATGATGGGCATCGGCGCGGCCTCCGGCGAGAGCCGCGCGATGGAGGCCGCCAAGATGGCCGTCTCCTCGCCGCTGATGGAGGAGTCGATCGACGGTGCGACCGGGATGCTGTTAAACGTCACCGGCTCCGAGGACCTGAACCTGTTCGAGGTTGACGAGGCCGCCGAGCTGGTGGTGGTCGCGGCCGACAAGCAGGCCAACATCATCTTCGGCACCGTGATCGACACGACGATGGGCGACGAGGTGCGCGTGACCGTGATCGCGACCGGCTTCGAGGGCTTCGAGACCCTCGCCCGGCGTCCGATCCAGGTCCGGGAGCACTCGCGCAAGCGCAGTGTCTCCCCGCTCGGTGACTCCGAGCGCCGCGACCTGCGGATCTCGGACGACGACATCGACGTCCCGGCCTTCCTTCGCGATAGATAGGTAGAACCACAGACGTCGCAAGGCAGGGCCTCGCTAGCCTCGGCGCGTGAGTCTGCTGCACACGTCCCTCTACGAGCGGCATGTTGCTGCCGGGGAGAAGCTGGTGCCGCTCGCGGGCTGGGAGATGCCGGTCTCCTACGAGGGGGTCCGCCAGGAGCACCTCGCCGTTCGTTCCCGGTGCGGCGTCTTCGACGTCTCGCACATGGGCGAGATCGAGACCGCAGGCCCGCAGGCCCTGGAGCTGTTGCAGCGGCTGCTCTCCAACGACGTCTCCAAGCTCGAGGTCGGCGGCGCCCAGTACTCGGTGCTCTGCCGCGACGACGGCGGGGTCATCGACGACCTCTTCACCTACCGGCTCGGCGAGCAGCGCTATCTGACCGTCACCAACGCCGCCAACCACGAACGCGACCTGGCCTGGTTCCGCGAGCACTGCGAGTCCTTCGACGCCGAGCTGACCAACGCGATCGACCGCTGGGCGATGCTGGCCGTGCAGGGGCCCCGCGCCCGCGCCGCCGCGGCGGGCCTGTTCGCCGGCGAGTTGCCGGCGCGGATGCGCACCGCGACGCTGGCGCTAGACATCGACGGCGCCGAGGGCGGGGAGGCACTCGTCTGCGGCACGGGTTACACCGGTGAGGACGGGGTCGAGATCCTCTGTTCGCCCATGGCCGCGCCTGCGCTCTGGGACGCGCTGGTCGCGGCCGGAGCGACCCCGGCCGGCCTCGCCGCCCGCGACACCCTTCGCCTCGAGGTCTGCTTCCCCCTCTACGGCAACGCCCTCTCGACCGAGCGCGACCCGATCGCCGGCGGGCTCGGCTGGTGCTGCAAGGAGGAGGCTGGCTTCATCGGCTCCGAGGCGGTCGCCGCGGCGCGCGAGCGCGGGCCCGCCGAGAAGCTGGCGCCCTTCGTCCTCACCGGGCCCGGGATCCCCCGCCAGGGCAACGAGGTGATCGCCGCCGCCGAGCCGGCTGGGGTCGTTACCAGCGGCACCCTCTCGCCCTCGCTGGAGGTGGGCATCGGGATGGCGTACGTGCGCCCCGAGCTGGCCGAGCCCGGCACCGAGGTCGAGATCGACGTGCGTGGCCGCCGCCGGCCAGCGCGCATAGAGTCCAAGCCGCTGTACTCGAAGAGCTAGCGCGAACGCGAGACGAAGGAGGCGAGTTGGCAGCCGAGGAGACCTACCCCGAGGGCCTCAGGTACCACCCCGAACACGACTGGGCCCGGATCGATGGCGACGAGGCCACCTTCGGCATCACCTGGTACGCCCAGGATGCCCTCGGCGAGGTCGTCTTCTACGAGCCTCCCGAGGTCGGCGCGACGATCGCCAAGGACAGCACGTACACCGAGGTCGAGTCCGTCAAGGCCGTTTCCGACGTCTACGCGCCGCTCTCGGGCGAGGTTCTCGAGGTCAACCAGAAGGTCGTCGACAGCCCCGAGCTGATCAACGAGGACCCCTATGGCGACGGCTGGCTCGCGCGGGTGAAGCTCTCGGATCCCGCCGAGGCCGACGAGCTGCTCGACGTCAACGCCTACCGCGAGCTGCTCGCCGACTGAAGCCCGGCCCGGCGTCTGGCCAGACCGCGCCGGGCCCCTCTCTACGATCAAGGGAGTGAGCCGCTACACCTCAGCCACGGACGCGGACCGTGCGGCGATGCTCGACGCGATCGGCGTCGACTCGATCGACGAGCTGTTCGCAGCGATCCCGCCGGACCTACGGCTCGAGCGGCCGCTCGACCTGCCCGACGGCCTCTCGGAGACCGAGTGCTTCGATCATCTCGCCGCGCTGGCGGCGCGCAACTCGCACGCCGACATCGAGGCCTGTTTCCTCGGCGCCGGCATGTACGACCACTACGTCCCGGCGCTCGTCGACGCGATCACCCAGCGCTCCGAGTTCCTCACTCCCTACACGCCCTATCAGCCGGAGGTCTCGCAGGGGGGCCTGCAGGTGATGTTCGAGTTTCAGACGGCGATCTCCGAGCTGACGGCGCTGCCGGTCGCCAACGCCTCGCTGTACGAGGGACCGTCGTCGGTGGCGTCCGCGGCCTATCTCGCGCTCGGCGCGACCAAGCGCTCGAAGCTCGTCGTCTCGCGCGGGGTGCACCCGCACAGCCGCGAGACCCTGCGGACATACGCCCGCGGCTTCGGCGCCGAGGTGGTCGAGGTTGGCCTCAGCGACGGGGCCACCAGCGCGGGCGAGCTCGCCGGCGCGGTCGACGACGACACGGCCGCCGTGATCGTCCAGAACCCGAACTTCCTCGGGGTGATCGAGGACCTCGCCGAGCTGGCCGCCGTCGCCGAGGGCGCCGGGGCCCTGGCGGTGGCCTCGGTGGACCCGATCTCCCTCGGGGTGCTCCGCCCTCCGGGCGAGTGCGGGATCGACATCGCCCTCGGAGAGGGCCAGCCGCTCGGCAACCGCCTCGACTTCGGCGGCCCCTCCTTCGGATTCTTCGCGGCGACCTCCGAGCACCTGCGCCGCATGCCCGGGCGTATCGCCGGCGAGACCACCGACGCGGACGGGCGCCGCGGTTTCGTGCTGGCGCTGCAGACCCGCGAGCAGCACATCCGTCGCGACAAGGCCACCCACAACATCTGTACCTCTCAGGCGCTGAACGCGCTCGCCGGGGTGATCTACCTGAGCTGGCTCGGGAAGCGTGGCCTGGTCGAACTCGGCGAGCTGCTGGCCAACCGGACCGCGTACGCGGTCGAGCGCCTGACCGCGATTGAGGGCGTCGAGCTGCTGCACGAGGCGCCGGTGCTGCGCGAGTTCGCGGTGAGGCTGGCGGTGCCCGTGGCGGAGGTGCTGGATCGCTGCGCCGGCGATGGCATTGCGGCCGGGTATCGGCTGGGTGGGGAGTACCCCGAGTACGAGGATGGCCTCTTGGTGGCGATCACCGAACGGCGGTCGAAGGAGAGCATCGACGGGCTCGCCGATGCCCTCGGCCGGGCAATCCAGGTCGCCAATGGCGCGTTTGTTCGGGATAGCCGAAAGAAAGCGCCATCGGGGGCCGAGGTATGAGCGAGCATGCCGTCACCCCGCCGGTCACGGCCGATACGCCCACGCCGCAGCAACGCGAGCGCGTGACGACGATCTACGAGAAGTCGGTCGCGGGCCGGCGGGCCGCGACGCTGCCGCCGCTGGACGTCCCCGAGACGCCGCTGTCGGAGCTGATCCCCGAGAGGCTCCTGCGCCAGTCCCCCGCCGAGCTGCCGGAAATCTCGGAGCCCGAGATCGTCCGCCACTACAACCGCCTCTCCCGGCGAAACTTCGACCTCGACACCGGGCCCTACCCGCTCGGCTCGTGCACGATGAAGCACAACCCGCGGCTGAACGAGCGAGTCGCCGCCCTGCCCGGCCACGCCCGCCTGCACCCGGCCCAGGACCCGGCCCGCGCGCAGGGCGCGCTGGAGCTGATGTGGAGCCTGGAGCGCTCGCTGGCGGAGATCACCGGGTTGCCGCACGTCAGCCTGCAGCCCTCGGCGGGCTCCCACGGCGAGTTCGCGGGCCTGCTGCTGACCCGCGCCTACCACACCGATCTCGGTCAGCAGCGCACGAGGGTGATCACCCCCGACACCTCGCACGGCACCAACCCGGCGAGCGTGACGATGGCCGGCTACGAGGTGGTCAAGGTGGCGACCGACGAGCGCGGCGGCGTCGACCTCGACGACTTGCGCTCGAAGGTCGACGAGCAGGTCGCCTGCCTGATGTTGACCAACCCGAACACGCTCGGGGTGTTCGACGAGAACATCGCCGAGATCGCCTCGCTGGTGCACGGGGTTGGGGGGACCCTCTACTACGACGGGGCCAACCTGAACGCGATCATGGGCCGGTCGAGGCCGGGCGACATGGGCTTCGACATCTGCCATCTGAACCTGCACAAGTCGTTCTCGCAGCCGCACGGCGGCGGCGGCCCCGGTTCCGGGCCGATCGCGGTCTCCGACGGAATCGCGCCGTACCTGCCGGTGCCCCGGATCGTCCGCCGCGAGGGCTCCAACGGCTCCGGCGCGAGCTTCGCCCTCGACCACGACGAGCCCAAGTCGATCGGCCGCCTGCGCGGCTTCCAGGGCAACTTCGGCGTCTTCGTCCGCTCCTACGCCTACATCCGCTCGCTCGGCGGCGACGGGCTGCGCGACGCCTCCGAGACGGCCGTGCTCAACGCCAACTACCTGCTGTCAAGGCTGCGCCAGGGCCGCGCCGGCAAGCATCTGCCGCTGGCCTTCGACCGGATCTGCATGCACGAGTTCGTCCTCTCTGGCGCGCCGGCCAAGCGCGACCTCCAGGTGAAGACGCTCGACATCGCCAAGCGGCTGCTCGACTACGGCTTCCACCCGCCGACGATCTACTTCCCGCTGCTGGTGGACGAGGCGCTGATGGTCGAGCCGACCGAGACCGAGACCCACGAGTCGCTGGACGAGCTCGCCGACGCGATCGACGCGATCCTCGAAGAGGCCGAGCGAGATCCCGAGATCGTCCGCCAGGCCCCCTACACGACGCCGGTGCGGCGCCTCGACGAGGCGACGGCGAGCCGCAAGCCGGTCTTGCGCCAGCCTGGAGGCTGAGAACCGGGGGTCAGACCTCGAGGCACATGGCCTGCGCGACGAAGCTGTGGTCCTCGCTCGTGTCGTTTCCGCCCGTGACGGTCGCCGATTCCGCTGACGACCGAGGCCGTGACCATCTCGTAGGCGCTGTTCTGCGCTGTGTTACCGGGAGCGACGACGGCGGTGCCGCTTCGAGTGGTGATGCCATCACCGATCTCGGCCGCGTCGATGACGCCATCCCCGATCTCGTCGTTGCCGACCGGCGGGCCCTGGCGTCCCCGGGGGCGAGGCGCTCAGAGCTCGGGAAGCTCCTGCTCGAGCTCGAGCACCGGGGCGAACAGGTCTCCGTGCTCGCTCACCCGCTCGAGCACGTCGGCGGTCTCGAATCTGATGGCGTCGGCGTCGCCTTCCGCGGCGGCCCGCTCGACCTCCTCCCAGCGAAGCGGCGTGGAGGCCGTCGGGCGCTCGCGCGCCCGCAGCGAGTAGACGGCGACGGTCGTCTTCGCCCGGTCGTTCTGGCTCCAGTCGACGAAGACCTTGCCCTTGCGCAGGTCCTTCTTCATTCGTGAGACGACGTGCTTGGGGTCGTCGCGCTCGAGCACCTGAGCGACGGCACGGGCGAATGCCTTCGTCTGCTCGAACCCCACCTCCGTGTTCAGCGGCAGGTAGACCTGCAGCCCCTTCGACCCGGACGTCTTCGGAAAGCACTCGAGGCCGAGGCCGGAGAACATCTCGCGCAGGCGCAGCGCCACCCGGCAGCAGTCGATCGCGTCGGCGGGGGCGCCGGGATCGAGGTCGAAGGCCACCACCGTGGGGCGGTCGGGGTCGGGGGCCAGCGCCAGCGAGGGGTGAAGCTCGAGCGCCGCCAGCTGTCCCAGCCAGATCAGCGTCGGCAGGTCGTCGCAGACGACGAAGTTGAGCTCGCCCTCGCGTCCGATCACGATCGGCGCCGTGCGCACCCAGTCGGGGGTGTGGGAGGGGGCGCGCTTCTCGTAGAAGCGCTGGCCCTCGATGCCGTCGGGGAAGCGCACGCGGGTCAGCGGCCGCGCCCGCAGGTGGGGCAGGATGGCCTCGGAGACCCGTGTGTAGTAGTCGATCGCCTGGCCCTTGGTGAAGCCGGTGGCGGGCCACAGGACCTTGTCGAGGTTGGTCAGCGCCAGCCGGCGCCCCTCGACCTCTACTTCTTGGCTTTGCTTGCGCTGCGCGATCGCGAGGAGCTCTTGCTCTTCGACGAGGGCTTCTTCGCCGGCGCCTTGCGCTTCGAGCTGGCCTTGCGCTTGGCGCCGCCGCCGAGCGAGTCGCCCTTGACGGCCGCGAGGCTCTCCTCCAAGGCAGCCATCAGGTCCGGCGCCTTGGTCGGCGTCGGCTCCTCGGAGATCGCCTGCACGACCTCCTCGCCCTTGGCCTTGCTCTCGATCCGCGCCAGCAGCTCCTCCCGGTACTCGTCTCGGAACGCGTCAGGGTCGAACTCCGAGGTGAGTGAGGAAACGAGCTGCTTGGCCATCTCCAGCTCCCTGCGCTTCGGCGGCTCGACGTCGTCGGGGACGACCCCCTCGAGCTCGGAGGGCGGCACGATCTCGTCCGCGAAGCGCATCGTCGTCAGGGTGAGGGCGTCGCCCATCGGGCGCAACGCCGCCAGGTGCTCCTTGTTGCGCAGAACGAAGCGCGCGATCGCGACCTTGCGCTCGTCGGCCATCGCCTTGACCAGCAGCGCGTAGGCCCGCTCGGCGCCGGGCTCGGGGCCGAGGTAGTAGGGCTGCGCGAAGTAGATCGGGTCGATGTCGTCGAGGTCGACGAACTCCTCGACCTCGATCGCCTTCGTCTTCTTCGGGTCGAGCTCGTCGAGCTCGTCGCGGGAGAAGACCACGTACTGGTCGGGCCCGAGCTCGTAGCCCTTGACGATGTCGTCGTAGGAGACCTCCTCGCCGTCGGCCTCGGCCACCCGCTTGTGCCGGACCCGCGACTTGTCGGAGGAGCGCAGCTCGCGGAAGCTGATCTGCCGCCGCGAAACCGCGCTGTAGAGCTTCACGGGCACGTTCAGCAGCCCGAAGCTGATCGATCCGCTCCAGATCGCCCTCGCCATGGACCTCAGTTTCCCACTTCGGCGGCGTTCTCCCCCTCCCGAGAGGCGACGGGATCGATCTTGCGCAATAGATTCCAGCCCGTGCGGATCTTCAGCGGCATCCAGCCGACCGGGCGCAAGCACCTCGGCAACTACATCGGGGCGATCCGCCAGTACGTCGAGGGCCAGGAGCGCGGCGAGGCGATCTACTGCATCGTCGACCTGCACGCGATCACCGTCGACTTCGACCCGGCCGAGCTGCGGACGAACGTCCACGACACCGCGGCGATCCTGCTCGCCGCCGGGATCGACCCCGAGCGCTGCATCCTCTTTCGCCAGTCCGACGTCCGCGAGCACACCGAGCTCGCCTGGCTGCTGGGCGCCGTCACGGCCTGGGGAGACCTCAACCGGATGCACCAGTGGAAGGACAAGCGTGAGCTGCTGGAGTCGCGCCAGGGCGCCTTCGTCTCGGTCGGGCTGTTCACCTATCCGGTGCTCCAGGCCGCGGACGTGCTCGCCTACCGCGCCGACGAGGTGCCGGTCGGCGACGACCAGCGCCAGCACATCGAGCTGATGCGCGATATCGCCGAGCGCTTCAACGCGCGTTTCGGGGATACGCTCGTCGTCCCCTCCCACCGGATCCCCGCGATCGGCGCGCGGATCATGGACCTGCAGAAGCCGGGCTCGAAGATGGCGACCACGGGCGGCACCGAGGCGGGGACCGTGCTCGTGCTCGACGAGCCCGACGCCGTCAGAAAGAAGCTGATGAGCGCGGTCACCGACTCGGGCTCGGAGGTCCGGCGCGCCCCCGACAAGCCCGGGGTGACGAACCTGATCGACATCCTCGCGGTGATCCGCGGTTGCGACCCGGCCGAGGTCGAGCGCGAGTTCGAGGGCTCGGGCTACGGCGACTTCAAGGACGCCGTCGCCGACGCGGTGGTCGAGTTCCTGGAGCCGGTGCGCCAGCGCTACGCCGAGATCCGCGGCGACGAGGCCGCGCTCGAGGCGACCCTGTCGGGCGGGGCCGAGAAGGCCCGGGCGATTGCCGCCGACACCCTCGGCGACATCCGTGAGCGGATCGGGATCGGGCCCGCGGTCTAGGGCCGCGATCACCCGGGCGCAGGTCGCTCCGGGGCACCTTCTAGGCTCTCGACCGATGAGAGCCGCCGAGCTCGAGCTCGACCTCGATGTCTTCGCGGGCCCGTTCGACCTGCTGATGACGCTCGTCCTGCGCGAGGAGCTGAGCCTCGCCGAGGTCGAGCTGGGCGAGATCGTGATCGCCTACGTGGACCACCTCGACCAGCGTGGGGAGCTGGATCTCGAGGCCGCGACCGAGTTCCTCGTCCTGATCGCCTCCCTGCTGGAGCTGAAGTCGCGGCTGCTGCTGCCCCAGCCCGAGGATGCGGAGCTGCAGCTCGGCCCGGAGGAGGCGGCCGACGAGCTGCTCGCCCGGATGCTCGAGTACCGGCGCTACCGCGATGCCGCGGCGCACCTGCGGGAGCTGTTCGATGTCGGCCGCCGCTTCCTCTACCGGCTGGCGCCGCTGCCGCCGGACCTGCGCCGGGTCTCGCTCGAGGCGGCGCGCCCGGCCTATGAGGCCGCCCAGCTCGCCGTCGCGCTGGGCGACCTGCTGCGTGCCCCGCCGGCCCCCGACACCAGCCACATCCGCCCGACGGTCTCGCTGGAGAAGCGGCTGGGCGTGTTGCGGCGGCTGCTGGCGCGCCGCGGCGGCTTCGACTTCGACGAGCTCTTCGCCGACGAGGATCGCCTCACCCAGGCCGTGACCCTGTTCGCGCTCTTGGAGATGCACAAGCGCGGCGAGGCCAGCTGGACCCAGCAGGAGATCTTCGGCCCGATCCGGGTGGAGAGTTTGTGACCGATCTCGAGCGCACTGTGGAGGCGCTGCTGTTCCTGGCGCCGCAGCCAGTCTCGACCGCGGAGCTGGCCGAGGCCTGCGACGTCACCGAGGCCGAGGTCGACCGGGCGATCGACGCCCTGGGCTCGACCCTGGCCGAGGGCCAGCGTGGGGTGGTCCTGCGCCAGGTCGCCGGGGGCCACACGCTGGCCGCGGATCCGATCGCCGAGGGGGCCGCGCGGCGCCTGCTGGCGAAACCGCGGACACCGCCGCTCACCCAGGCCCAGGCCGAGACCCTGGCGATCGTCGCCTACCTGCAGCCGGTGTCCCGTCCCGAGGTCGCGCGCATCCGCGGCGTCAACTCGGAGTCGGCGACCCAGACGCTCGCCGAGCGCGGCCTGATCGAGGAATCCGGTCGCTCCCAGTTCGGAGCCGTCGTCTACCGCACGACCCAGCTCTTCGAGCGGCTCTTCGGGCTCGCCGGGCTCGACGCTCTCCCGGACCCGGCGCGCTTCGATCCCACGCCCGAGGACGAGCGCGAGCTGCGCGAGCGCCTGCTCAAGGCCGGCGAGCAGCGCGCCTCCTAGCCCGGGCCGGCCGCCGCCTTGCGTCTCGCCAAGTACCTGGCCCACTCGGGGGTCGCCTCGCGCCGCCGGGCCGAGAAGTTGATCGCGGCCGGTCGCGTCCGCGTGGGCGGCGAGGTGGTCACCGATCCGGCCCGCGACGTCGACGAGGACTCCGCGGTCGCGGTCGACGGCCGCGCGGCGGCGCCAGAGCCACGCGAGGTGTGGGCGGTCAACAAGCCCGCGGGGGTGGTCTCGACCGCGCGCGAGCCCGGCCGGCGGCGAGCGGTGACGGAGCTGGTTGACTCGGCCCGGCGCCTCTATCCCGTCGGCCGCCTCGACGCCGATTCGACCGGGCTGATCCTGCTCACCAACGACGGCGAGCTCGCAGCCCGCCTGACCCACCCTCGCTACCAGGTGCCACGCACCTACCGCGTGCGGCTGCGGCGCCCGCTGTCGCCCGAACAGCTGAAGCGCCTCGCAGACGGGGTCCAACTCGAGGACGGCCCGACCTCGCCCGCCCGGGTCCGCAAGTCGTCGGCGCGCGTGGTCGAGATCACGATCCACGAGGGGCGCAACCGCCAGGTGCGGAGGATGGTGGAGGCCGTCGGCAACCAGGTGGTCGGCCTCCAGCGCGTGCGCTTCGGCTCGCTTGCGCTCGGCGAGCTCGCCGAGGGCAGGGCCAGACGGCTGCGGTCCGCCGAGATCGACCGGCTCTGGAAGGATGCGGAGAATGAGCGGTGAGCAGCGCCTCTTTGCCGTCCGTGGCGCGGTCAAGGTCGACGCCAACGACGTCGCGGCGATCCTCGGCGCGACGGAGGAGCTGATGGGCGAGCTGATGGCCCGCAACGACCTCGCCCCGGAGCACTTCGTCAGCTGCCTGTTCACCGCCACCGACGACCTCAACGCCGAGTTCCCGGCCGTCGCCGCACGGCGCCTCGGCTTCGCCGGGGTGCCGCTACTGTGCACCCGCGAGCTCGACGTCCCGGGCGCGATGCGCGGCGTGATCCGCGTCATGGCCCACTACTACGCCCCGGTCGAGCACGTGCCCGCCCACGTCTACCTGCGCGAGGCCCAGGAGCTGCGCGCCGACCTGCACTCGGCGCAATGACGGTCACCTTCGCCGGCAGGCTGGCCTTGATCCCCGGCTACCAGGCCGGCGTGCCGAAGGGCAAGGCGCCCGAGGCGATCGCGCACTCCGAGATCGCGCAGCTCGCCTCGAACGAGTCGCCCTTCGGCCCGCACCCCGCGGTGATCGAGGCGATCGCCCGCGCCGCCGCCGCCTCGAACCGCTACCCGGACCCGGGGGCGACCCTGCTGCGCCGCCGCATCGCCGACCGCTTCGAGGTCGACTCGGCGCAGATCGCGGTCGCGAACGGATCCTGCGAGGTCCTGCTGGCGGCGGCGCTGGCGCTGTGCGAGCCCGGCGCCGAGATCGTCTACGCCTGGCCCTCGTTCTCGATGTATCCGTATCTGGCGCCGCTGTCGGGCGCCCGCGAGATCCGGGTGCCGCTGAACGATTCCGACGAGCACAACCTCGACGCGATCGCGGCCGAGATCACCGCGGCCACCCAGATAGCGATCGTCTGCAACCCCAACAACCCGACCTCGACGCACCTGCCCGCCGAGCGGGTCGGCGCCTTCCTCGAGCGGGTGCCCGCCCACGTCACCGTGATCCTCGACGAGGCCTACGTCGAGTTCCAGGCCGACGACCACCCGGACGCGACGGCCGACCTTCGGCGAGCCTTCCCCAACCTGGTCGTCCTGCGGACCTTCTCCAAGTGCTACGGGCTGGCCGGCCTGCGCGTCGGCTACGCGCTCTGCGCGCCGGCGTTCCGCGCCGCCGTCGACGCGGTCCGCCAGCCCTTCAGCGTCAACGCGCTCGCCCAGGCCGCCGGCGCCGAGGCGATGCTGCATTCCGACGATGTCGCCCGCAGGGTGGAGGCGACGATCGTCGAGCGCGTCAGGGTCGAGGAGGGCCTGCGGGAACTGGGCCTCGAGACGGCCGCCTCGCAGGCCAACTTCTCCTGGGTGGATCTGGGCGACGCCGACGAGGACGAGGTGGTCTCGAGGCTCGCCGACGCCGACATCCTCGTCCGCGCGGGCACTCCGCTCGGCGGCCCGGGCCACATCCGCGTCACCTACGGCACCCCGGGCGAGAACCGTCGATTCCTCGACGCGCTCGGATCCTTGCTGTAGGCAGGTTTCGTGGCTAGGGGCTCGCCACCGACTCCTCGCTGGGCGCGTCGGGCGACGTCGAGTACTGGACCGACAGCGCCACGCTGATGGCCCCGGCGGCGGGAAACGTCGTGGTCCTATGCCCAGGCGAGACCAAGGTGAGCGGGGGCGGATTCGGCCAGAGCGCGCTCTCCGGCGAGACGAACGATCTGGGGCTAGCCCGCGGTCAGCACCCGCAGCGTCGCGCCCTGCAAGGACTGAGGATTTGCCTAAATCGCGATCCCGTGGTACAAACTCTTGCCTGATGCAGCGCTTCTGCACGCCCTCCGACCTCCGCGGTGCTTCCGGTGCCGCCCCGCGTGCATGCCTGTATTCCTGGTATTGGCGATTTAGCTAGGCGTCCGGCCTGGCGGGCCCTCCCGCGCAGACAGAGGATTAGACCGCCGGACGCCGTAGCGGCCCTACGTGGCCATCAGCCGTGAACCACTCCGTAACAGGAACCGAAGCAGAGAACTGAAAGGCTTTACCGAAGATGATGATCGTGATGAAAGAGGGCGCGACCGACGAGCAGGTCGACGCCGTCGTCAAGAGAGTCGAGTCGGTCGGCTGCTCGGCGCACCTGTCGCGCGGCGAGTTGCTGACCGTGATCGGCGCCATCGGGGACCGCGACCGGGTTGCCGGCCTCGGCCTGGAAGGCGCCCCCGGGGTGGACCACCTCGTTCCGATCCTGAAGCCGTACAAGCTGGCGTCGGCGCAGTTCCGCAAGGGCGAGCGAACCGTGATCGAGATCGACGGGCGCAAGCTCGGAGGCGATCACTTCGGCCTGATCGCGGGCCCCTGCACGGTCGAAAGCCGCGAGCAGACGCTCGAGGTGGCGCGCGTGGTCGCCGAGAACGGCGCGACGATGCTCCGCGGCGGCGCCTACAAGCCGCGCACCTCCCCGTACTCCTTCCAGGGACTGGGCGTCGAGGGCCTGCGGTTGCTGCAGGAGGCCAAGGACGAGACCGGGCTGCCGATCGTCACCGAGGTGATGGACGCGCGCGACCTCGAGGACGTCGTCGAGGTCGCCGACGTGATCCAGATCGGCGCCCGCAACATGCAGAACTACCCGCTGCTGGCCGAGGTCGGCCGGACCGGGATCCCGGTGCTGCTCAAGCGCGGCCTGGCGGCGACGCTGGACGAGCTGCTGATGGCCGCCGAGTACATCCTCAAGGAGGGCAACCCCGACGTGATGCTCTGCGAGCGCGGAATCCGCACCCACGAGACCGCCTACCGGTTCACCCTCGACCTGATGGCGGTGCCGGTGCTGAAGGAGCTCACGCACCTGCCGGTCGTGATCGACCCGAGCCATGCCGCCGGGCGGCGCGACTGGGTTCAGCCGATGTCGCTGGCGGCGGCGGCTGCCGGCGCCGATGGGATCATGGTCGAGGTCCACAACGAGCCCGACGAGGCCATCTGCGACGGCCCACAGGCGATCGCGACGGAGCGCTTCGCCGAGTACGCAGAGCAGCTTCGCCGGGTCGTCGAGGTCGCCGGCAAGCAAGCCTCGGCCGTCTAGACCAGTCCGCCTGAATAGGCTGGCGCCGTGCGCATAGCGGTACTAGGCGTCGGCCTGATCGGCGGCTCGGTCGGGCTGGCCGCGCGCAATCGTCTCGGCGCGGAGGTCGCGGGATTCGATCCCGACGCCGCCAACCTCGAGCGCGCGCTCGAGGTTGGCGGCG
>JBKJZF010000105.1:0-3208 GCA_046715315.1 Solirubrobacterales bacterium
GGAGGCCGCGTCTGCGAGCAGCGCCACCTGCACGCCGGCGCCGGCGACCACGAGCCCGGCGATCGCGGGGCCGGCGGCGGCTCCGGCTGTGAAGCCGATGTTGAGGATCGCGTTGCCCTCGCGCAGCAGGCCCGCGGGCTTGAGCGCGCCCGCCGCCGCCGCTCGGGTCAGGGCCCGGGCCGCCGAGGCGAGGGCGCCGTCGGCGGCAGCGAGCACCAGCACCGCCGGCAGCAGGAAGTCAGATGCCAGCGCGGCGAGGACCGCGAAGGCGAGGGCCTCGGCGCCGTAGAGGAGCGCCAGGCTCCTCGACGTGGGCAGGTGCTCGATCCGGGCGACCAGCGGCGGCGTGGCCAGCGCCGGGACGAAGTGGATGCCGACGAACAGCGCGGCCGTCGCGATCGGGCTGCCCGTTTGGTCGAAAACCAGGATCGCGAGGGCGATCTCGCCGAGCCAGTTGCCGAGCTCGTTGACCAGGTTGGCGATCGCGAGCCGGGGGAAGGCGGGGATGCGTAGCGGGCGGAGGGCGGCTGCCATGCCGAGGCGAAGTTACCCGGGGTTGCGCGAATTGATGCAAGTTTGCGATCCGTTTGCAAAGTTGTGCAAGTTCTGTCAAGCTTTGCGCAGCATTTCCGGGGACAAACGACAGCCTAAGGAGGAACCCCCGATGGGCTATCGCCGCGGTTAAGACCATTAACCAAGCAACCATCTAGCGGGAGAGGCCTTCGGGTGGCTCCCGCTTTTTGGCCGTCTTGGGGCCCGTTTCGTCGGCCCCGGCTCGCGCCGCTGCTAGCGGCGCGCGTGCGTTCCGGAGTTCCCGGTTCCTTCCTGGGCGCCGACGTAGTCGTGGATGCGACGGTCGAGCGCCAGCTCGCGCTCGAAGTCTGCGTCCTCGCCGTGGCGATAGGAGAGGTTGCGGTCGGCGAGCACGCCGACGAAGAGCTCGACGAAGCGCGGGTCGAGCTGGGTGCCGGCCACTCGCCGCAGCTCGGCGATCGCGTCGAACGAGCTGACGGGGGTGCGGTAGGAGTCGCGCGCCGTCATTACGTCGTAGGTGTCGGCGACGGCGATCACCCGGGCGAGGACCGGGACGGCGTCGCCCTCCAGCCCGCGCGGGTAGCCGAGCCCGTCGATGCGCTCGTGGTGGGCGAGGATGATGTCGCCGACCGGCCGGTAGCCGTCGATCTGGGAGACGATCCGGGCGCCCTCCTCGGGGTGCTTTCGGATCTGCTCCCAGTCGGCCTCGGTGAGCTCGGCGTTGCCCTTGAGGATCCGGTCGGGGAGGACGAACTTGCCGATGTCGTGGAGCAGGCCGGCCGTGTGGACGAGGTCCTGCTGCTCCGCGGAGTAGCCGGCGGCCGCGGCGATCTCGCGCGCGTAGCGGGCGACCGCGGCGCTGTGGCGCGCGGTCATCCTGTCTCGCAGGTCGAGGGTGCGCAGCAGGGCGCTCAGCAGAGCGACCTGGAAGCCCGCCAGCTGCTTGGCGCGCAGCTCGAGCTCGTCGGCGCGTTCCTGGGAGACCAGCAACGCTCCGATCAGGTACTGGAAGGTGATCAGGACGACGCCGAAGAGGCCGACGGCCGGGGTGCCGAGTTGGATGTAGGCGTAGGCGCCGCCGAGGGCGAGCAGGGCCGAGGCCAGCTCGGAGGGAAGCAGGGGGAGGAGCGCCTGCTTGAACTTGGGGCCGAGGCGGCTGCCCTCGACGTAGGACGAGTATCCCGCGATCGCGACGAAGTCGATGATCAGCGCGGCGGCGAAAAGGCCGAGGATCAGCAGGTAGAAGCTGGCGTCGTTGCCGGTGGTGCCCGTCGCCTCGACGACCTCGTGGAAGGCGCTGCCCGCGATCAGCGGGAACCAGGCGTAGGTGACGAGGTTGACCAGCAGGTCGGGGGCGGAGTAGCGGGCCCGCAACCAGCCGCCGGCGATGGTGATCACGCCGATCGCGGCGGCCGGCGCTTCGCCGAGAAAGACGATCGCGACGACGATCGCGAGGAAACTGGACGAAAGTTTGACCCGGCTGGTCTTAGTGTCGACCGCGGTCAGGTCTCCGGCGATCGAAACTCCGAGCAGGGTGACGAACAGGGCGGGGTCCCAGTCGAAGCTCCCGGCGCGCGTCAGCGCCACCCCCGCCGCGAGGGCGAGAGCGCACAGCTCGAGCACGATCACCGTGCGAGTCGGACGCCCCGTCATACGAGCCTCTATTCGCCCCTCGTGCCCGGTCTCCTAGTTGCCGATCACGCTCGCGCCGCGGCCGAGCCTGGGCACGGCGTAGCGGCCCGGCTCACGCATGGAGCTCATGAACTGGTCGAGGTCCTCGACCGAGTAGCGGCGCTGGCCGCCGGGCGTGCGGTAGACCGGCACGAGGCCGTCGTTGGACCATTTCCTCAGGGAGGCGGCGCTGACACCGAGGTAGGAGGCGGCGCGACCGACGTTGAGTAGCTTGATCTGCTGTTCTGGCATATTCGCTTCCCAGTAGTTCCTCTCGGCTGAAAGCGCCGAGAACTTGACAAGCGCTACGAGTGTCGGCACTCCCGGGAGGCCTGACGAGGGTCCTGGCGCCACCCACGAGGAAGTGCGTAGGTTCGGGCCCGGAACCTGTCCCAAGCCGCTGCAGGATGGTCGTGATCATGCAAATCGCCACGGCCGCGCCGAGCAGCGTCTCGGAGTCCTGGCCGTGCTCGGGGCAGGAGACGAGGCCGGCCGAGATCGAGATCCGCGGCCCGTCGGGAAGCTGGGAGCGTCGTCGAGGCGGAAGGCCCTGTCCTCGGCGCGGATCTGTCGCCGCAGCACGCCGGACACGGCAAAGAGCATCCGGTCCCCAGAGTCGTGTCCGTAAGCGTCGTTTATGTAGCCGAGGCCGTCGATGCCGACGACGAGGACGGAGAACGGGTGGCCGTGGCGGCGGTACTCGGACAGCAGCACCCGCAGCCACTCGTGGAGCTCGATCGCCCCGGGCAGGCCGGTCAGTGGGTCGACCGTGGCGCCGCCGCTGCGCTCGCGCACCAGGCGCTCGACCGAGTGAACCCAAGGCGCCGAGCTGGCGCTCCGGCACGCAGCGCCTCGATCATCAGCGCCTGCAGGGCCGCGAGGTCGCGCGGGATCTGCAGGTCGACCTCATCGTGGCGCAGGTTTCCCAGTCCGTCGATCCGCTCGATGCCCTCCGGGGCTGAGCTCGCGCTCAGCCCCGGCCCCCCGGTCGGCGAGCCCGCGT
>JBKJZF010000106.1:0-9398 GCA_046715315.1 Solirubrobacterales bacterium
TCAAGCCGCCTTGGCGACTTCCTTTCTCAGTTTCTCCAGCTTGGTGCGGATGCTCGCGTCGAGCACCATGTTCCCCACGCGCAGGACGATGCCGCCGAGGATCTCGGGGTCGACCTCTGCCTCCAACTCGATCTGGCGGTCGGTCTGACGCTCGACCTCGGCGCCGATGCGCCCGACCACATCCGGATCCAGCTCCACCGCGCTGGTCAGCTTCACGTCGAGTTGCTTGTTGTGCTCGGCCCAGCGGTCGTCGAATCGCCTGCGGATGTGCGACAGCGCCGGCATCCGGTGCTTTTCGGCCAGCAGCTCGAGGAAGTTCATCAGCTCCGGGTCGGCGCCCGAGATCGCCTTCGCGATTCCCTCGCGCTTCTCGGTGGACGAGAAGTACGGGCTGAAGAGGAAGACCTGAAGGTCGCGGTTGGCGGCGACGGCGTCGGCGAACTGACCCAGCTGCTCGTGGATCAGGTCCAGCTTGCCGTTCTCCTTGGCGACGTCGAACAACGCGTCGCCGTAAACACGCCCAATTTCCTCCACGGCGGCTCAGGCCTCCTTGCCGGTCTCGGCGCCCGAGAGGGTCGAGAAGTCGACCTCGCCCAGGGCGTCCTCGACGAGGCGCTTGTGGTCGGCGTCGTCGAGCGACCTGCGGGTGACCTTCTCCGTCGCCAGCACGGTCAGGTCCGCGACCTCGCGGCGGATCTGCTCGAGCGAGCGCCGGGTCTCGGTCTCGATGTCCTTGCGCGCCGCGGCGACCAGCTCCTCGCGCTTGGCCTTGCCCTCGGAGGTCGCCTCGGCGACCGCCGCCTCCGAGGCCTTGCGCGCTCGGGCGGCGATGTCGTCGGCCTGCTCCCGGGCCTCGGCGAGGCGCTGGCGGTACTCCTTCAGCAGCTCGTCAGCCTCCTCGCGCTGGCGCTCGGCGGCCTCGATGTTCTCCCGGATCGCGGCGGCGCGCTTCTCCAGCGCCTCCTGGATTCGCGGGAAGGCGAACTTGCTCAGGACCCACATCGTGAACAGGAAGAGCACGAGCGTCCAGATCATCAGGCCGAGACCCGGCGAGACGAGGAAGCTGCCGCCCTCCTCCTCGGCGGTCTCGGCCGCCACCACAAGAACCCCGGTCATGTCGGCGAACGCCTCCAAGTTCCTAGAGGAAGAAGGCGATCAGGCCGAAGATGAAGGTGTAGAAGGCGACTGCCTCGGTGAGGGCAAAGCCGAGCCAGCGGATCGACTGCAGCTCGTCCTTCATCTCGGGCTGACGGGCGACCGACTCGATCTCCTTGCCGAAGATGAAGCCGATGCCGATGCCGGCACCGATTGAGCCGAGCCCGGCGCCGACGCCGAGGGCGATCGCCTTGCCGGCGTCGGTGATGCCGGCGTCGGTGATGCCCTGCGCAGCCTGAGCCAGCGGAATCAAGACGTCCATTGGTACTTCCTTTCTAATGGGACTCGGCGGTCGCTCCGCCGAGATAGATCGCAGTCAGGGTCGCGTAGATAAATGCCTGCAGGGTGGCGATCAGCCCGACCTCCAGGATGAAAAAGAAAAACGCCAGAGGGAAGGTGAGCGCGCCCAGGGCGGCGATCCCGAGCAGCACGGCGAGGCCACCGCCCATGAACAGCAATAGCAGGTGCCCGGCGAGGATGTTGGCGAAGAGCCGCACCGAGAGCGAGATCAGGCGGGCGAACTGGGAGATCGCCTCGATCACGAAGATGAAGGCCTTGGCGAAGGGGTTCATGTCCTCGAGCCCCGGCGGCAGCCAGCTCGCAAGGTAGGGGATGAAGCCCTTGGCCCGGATCCCCTCGACGTGGTAGGAGATCCACACCACCAGCGTCAGCACCAGTGGGATCGAGAGATTCGCCGTGGCCGCGTAGAGGGCCAGCGAGGGCACCTCCAGGCCGAGCACGTCGATCTTGTGCTCGGTGTTGACCGGCAGCGGCAGGAAGCCGATCATGTTCGAGAACCAGATGAAAAAGAAGAGCGCCGCCAGGAAGGGGAACCACTTGGCGGCCATGCCGGGCTCGAGGTTGTTGCCGGTGATGTTGTTCTTGACCAGGTCGTAGGCGACCTCGATCGCCGTCTGCACCTTGTTGGGGCGATCAACGCTCATCCGCCGGGCGATCCAGACCATGGTGACGATCGTCAGCAGGCTGGCCAGCGCCAGGTAGAGGACCGCCTTGTTGATGGAGAGGTCCACGCCGCCGATCGAGATGTTGACCCAGGGGTCGAGCTTGAACTCGTTCTGCGGCTGGAAGGCGTCGTTGCGGCCCTCGCTGCCGGCGACGACGACCAGAATCGCCGTGATCGCGAGGTAGCCGCCGAGGCCGATGAAGATCTTCGCCCTCCGGCTCACCCCGCCTCCTGCGGATAGAGGAACCGCGAGAGGCCCAGGGCGGCGAAGTGGGCCGTGACCAGCGCCAGGCTGAGCAGGGCGGCGGCGAGGCCATCCTCGCGGTCGGCGAGCAGGCCGACGAGGAGGATGGAGAGGGTGACGATCCAGACCCGGCCGAGGGTCGCCGCCCCGATCGCGCCCATCGCCAGCCGGCGGTCACCGCGGCGCAGCGCCTCGAGGGCACGGCGCTGGGCGTAGACGGAGATCATGTGCTGGACGATCCAGGCGGCCGCGGCGACGGCGTAGCCGAGCAGCGGCCAGCCCGCCAGCAGGAACACGGGGAGCGCCAGCGCCAGCAGGCCAAGGTCCGCGTGGCGAACCCAGGCGGGCGGGCCGCCTCGGGTGGTGGCGGCGTCAGAGCCGTCTAAAGCGAGCGTAGACAACGGCAAGTCCCCCTACGAGACCCGCGAACAGCCCGAGCAGGCCGAGCGGGACCGCAAGGTCCACCAGCGAACCGAGCCCATACCCGGCTGCTGCGAAGCTGATCATCGCCGCGACCAGCGTTATTCCCGCAACGGCCGCGTCCGCCCTCGGGCCACGAGGAGTCTCGGTCATCGGAGGTGTCAAAGTCGGGGCCGCGCAAGGCTCTCAAAATGGGTCCTGAGGAACCGATTGCCGCTCCGGCTCGGCCAGTCGCCGATGCCGTAAGCGGCCCCCCGAATATATCCGAAACGCGCCTAGGCTCCGGGCCCGGTCGCCTCGAACTCCCCGGTCTCCGGGTCGATCGCCCGGTACTCCCCGGTCTCCGGGTTGACCACCTCGAAGCTGCCCGTCTCGAGCTCGCGGGCGACCCCCTGGTCGACCTCGGCCTCGGTCAGGGTCCGGCCGCCGCGGCCGCCGGCCAAGCGCCGTAACCAGGAGCTGCGCAGCTTGAGGATCTCCAGGGTGTAGATGAGGTAGAAGCTGGCGGCGAGGACGAGGGCGAAGCAGGCGAGGATGACGATCGTCCAGAAGAGGTCGAAGTTGCCGTGATCGTCGCTGTAGGGGACAAATCGCAGCGCCAGCGCCAGCCCCGCCATCACCGCCGCCCAGCCGTACATGTAGGCGAGGGTGCGGCGCTGGGAGAAGCCGATGTTCGCCATCCGGTGGTGGAAGTGCCAGCGATCGGCGCGATAGATCGCGGTGCGGTACTTGACCCGCTTGGCGACGACGAACCCGGTGTCCAGGATCGGGACCGCGAGGATGATCAGGGGGAAGAACAGGGCGACGACCGCGTTGGTCTTCAGCGCGCCCTGAATCGAGATCGTCGCCAGCAGGTAGCCGAGCAGGTTGGAGCCGGTGTCGCCCATGAAGCTCGAGGCGGGCGGGAAGCCATGGCGGAGGAACCCGAGCGCCCCGCCGGCGGTGGCGGCGGCGAGCACGGCGGCGCTGGTGCGGTCGAGCGAGAGCGCGATCACCGTCAGCGTCGCCGCCGAGATCACGCAGACCCCCGCCGCGAGCCCGTCGACCCCGTCGATGAAGTTGATCACGTTGATCACGGCGACGATGCCGACGATCGAGAGCAGGTGACCGAGATCGACGTTGCCCACCAGCGGTAGGGAGAACAGGTCCACCGAGCTGGGGTCGACCGCGCCGACGAAGGGCAGGGTGAACCCGCCGAGGCGAACGGCGCTGAAGACCGGGATCGAGGCGGCGACGAACTGGCCGGCGAGCTTCGGCAGCGCGCCCAGCTCGAAGACGTCGTCGAGCACGCCCAGCGCCGCGATCACCGCGGCGCCGCCGAGGATCGCTCGGGTCTGCGAGACGGCCGGCAAGAAGAGCGCACCGGCGACGAGGACCGCGACCAGGATCGCCAGCCCGCCGAGCTTCGGGGTCGGCTCGGTGTGCAGGCTGCGATCGTTGGGGATGTCGACCGCGCCGATGCGCCAGGCCACGCGCTCGGCCACCGGCACCAGCGTCCAGGCGAGCACGGCGGCCAGCACGAACGCGTACAGGGCGACTATGGCCTCGGGCCTTCCGTCTACGAGCATCGCCGGACCGGCTTCAACCTACAGCGCTCCGAGGACCGCGTCGGCGAGCAGCTGCGGGTCGCGCGGGTGCTGCACCCCCGCGGGGCGGTCGCGCTTTCGCAGCTCGAACTCGGCCGGATCGGCGAGGACGCGCAGCGCGCCGGCCTCGATCAGGCGCTCGTCGAGCGCGCCCATGCGGCCGCTGAAGATCGTCTGAACCGGCGTCCCCAGGGCGACCGCCTCGCGGTTCATCGTCCCCCCCGCGCTGACCACGAGGTCGGCGAAGGCGATCAGGCTCTGCGCGTCCACGGCCTCGTTCGGGACGATCAGCGAGGGGTCGTTGCGAGCCCGGATCTCCGCGCCCTGGGCCTCCGTCCTGGGAATCACCACGGCCACGGTGCCCGGATCCGCGGCGAGCCGCTCGATCACCCCGGCGTAGAGGGTGTTGCGCTCGTGGTAGGCGGAGGTCTCCGGCGGCGGGCGGACCACCGTGAGCACCCGCTCGCGGTCGAGCCCGAGCTCGCCCAGCACCGCCTCGTCCGGGGTGAAGTCGAACAGGTAGTAGTCCTCCTTCAGCCCGGGGTAGCGGAAGAGCTTCCTCGGCGACGCCCCGGCGCGCCTCATCGCCTGGGGCGGAATCGCGTCGGGCACCAGCACCCGTCGGGCGACCCTAAAGGCGAGCTGGCGCTGCAGCCCGGCGTGCTCGTAGTCCTGCATCTGCACCAGCGGGATCCGCAGCAGCCCCGAGACGACCGCGATGTCCACCGAGCCGTGCGCAAGCGAGAGGTCGAAGTGCCGCGGTCGCGCCCAGCGCGCGAGCTTCGAGCTGCGCCGGGCCAGCGCCGTGCCCTTGCCCACCATCCCCGCTCCGCCGTGCTCGCCCACCGCCTCGTAGGGGATCCCGAGCCGCTCCAGCAGGCCGAGCGTCTGTCCATAGGCGCGCGCCGTGACCGCGACCTCGTGGCCACCGGCCTCGAGGCGCTCGATGATCGGCCGCAGCACCAGGGGGTGGGCGGCGGCTGTGCAATCAACCCAGACGCGCATGCGCGCGGGAATGTTCCCGAATCAGACGGCGGCCGTGGAGAGCTGCGGATATAGCGGGTAGCGATCCATCAATGCGCGGGTGCGATCGGCGAGGGCGTCGCGCTCGGAGTCGAAGCGATCCGACAAGGCCACCGCGATCACCGAGGCGATCTCGCGCATGTCGTCGGTGCCGAGCCCGCGGGTGGTCAGTGCGGGGGTGCCGATGCGCAGCCCGGAGGGGTTCATCGGCGGGCGTTCGTCGAAGGGGATGGCGTTGCGGTTGACGGTGATCCCGACCTCCTCCAGCCGCTGCTCGGCGGTCTTGCCGTCGAGGCCGGTACGGGTCAGATCGACCAGCACCAGGTGGACGTCGGTGCCGCCCGTGAGCACGTCGACCCCGTCGGATACCAGCGCCTCCGCGAACGCCTGCGCGTTGGCGACCGTCTGGCGCTGGCGAGCGCGGAACGGCTCCGACCGGGCGATCCCGAGGGCGACCGCCTTGGCGGCGATCACGTGCATCAGCGGGCCGCCCTGCTGGCCGGGGAAGATCGAGCGGTCCACGTCCTTTGCCAGCTCTGAGCGGCAGAGGATCATGCCGCTGCGGGGGCCGCACAGCGTCTTGTGGATGGTCGTCGTGACGATGTCGGCGTGGGGCACGGGGCTGGGGTGTAAGCCGGCGGCGACGAGACCGGCGAAGTGGGCCATGTCGACCATCAGCTTCGCCCCGACGCCATCCGCGATCTCGCGGAACGCCGGGAAGTCGAGCTGGCGCGGGTAGGCCGACCAGCCGGCGACGATCAGCTTCGGCCGGTGCTCGGCCGCGAGGCGCTCGACCTCCTCCATGTCGACCCGGAAGTCCTCACGTCGCACGTGGTAGGCGACGACCTCGTAGAGCTTGCCGGAGACATTCAGCTTCATCCCGTGGGTGAGGTGGCCGCCATGGTCGAGGGCGAGGCCCATGATCGTGTCGCCCGGATCGAGCATCGCCATGTAGGCGGCGTTGTTGGCCTGCGCGCCGGCGTGCGGCTGCACGTTCGCGTGCTCGGCGCCGAACAGCTCCTTCGCCCGGTCGATCGCCAGCTGCTCGGCGACATCCACCTCCTCGCAGCCGCCGTAGTAGCGGCGTCCCGGATACCCCTCCGCGTACTTGTTGGTCAGCACCGACCCCGTCGCCTCGAGCACCGCCTGGGGGACGAAGTTCTCGGAGGCGATCATTTCCAGCGTCGACTGCTGGCGGGCCAGCTCCCGATCGAGGACGCGGGCGATCGCGGGGTCGACCTCGGCCAGCGGGGCGGTCTGGAAGTCGTCGGGAAGGTCGTTCAAGGTCTCTCCGGGTAGTTGCGCGGGGCGACGCTAGATTGACACACCGTGCGGCGAGGGGTGGCGTGCGCATCCGGTGCGGGGAGGGTCGATAGCGAGAAGCTCAGCAGCTGCGCCGTCGACGGCCCGGGAGTGTTCGCTTCGGACACGGTCGACAACGGTGGACGATTCTCGATGAAGGACTCGTCGACCTTCCCCGACAACACGATCAAGGTCAGCGGACGATTCGTGCACGCGACCCAGGTCAAGGGCAAGATCAAGTGGACGACGACCGACGACTGCCCGGCCGGCGTCTACAGGTTCTCGTTCCGGGCCGACCGGTACGCCGCCGTCGGATAGCCGCGCGGAGCCTTTGTTTGACATTTCTTGGTCGATCGGTTAAGAATAGGCTGGACCCGCGACTCCCCAGCCCAGGAGGACCTCTGAGATGACCGAGAACGGCAGCAGCAACGGCGAGCTGAAGACCGAGGATGAGGCGCTCAGCGTCCTCATGGACGCCGACATCGACAAGGTGATGTCGGGCCTCGACCGGATCATCGAGGCCGCCCCCTCCTACGACAAGCTGTTCATGCGCTGGCAGCGCCAGCACTGGTCGACCGAGGACTTCGACTTCACCGAGGACGCCCGCCAGTGGGCCGACCCGGAGACGATGACCGAGGAGGAACGCAAGTTCCTGCTGTTCGGCTTCTCGCAGTTCTTCCTCGGCGAGCAGCGGGTCACGGTCGAGCTGCTCCCGTTCGCACTCGGCGCCCCCTCACACGAGGCGCAGGCCTTCCTGACGACGCAGATCTCCGACGAGGCCAAGCACATGGTCTTCTTCGACCGCTTCTACCGCGAGGTGCTGGGAATGACCGCGTCCGGGATCGGCGAGATGCTCGATCAGCAGCGCTCCAACGTCAACAAGGACTGGGAGACGCTGTTCGACGGGATCCTCCACGACTGCGCCGAGCGGCTGCGCAAGGACCCGAGCGACTTCCCCGCCCTGGTCCGCGGGATCACGGTCTACATGATCGTGATCGAGGGCACGCTCGCCCTCACCGGGGCGCGGTTCATCATCCGCAGCCTCAAGCAGCGCGGCTGGTTCCCCGGCTTCACCGCCGGCTTCACCGCGGTCAACCGCGACGAGTCGCGCCATGTCGGATTCGGCGTCAAGTTCCTGGCCGACGCGATCAAGGACGATCCCGAGAACGCGAAGATCGTCGAGGCGACGCTGAAGGAGACCCTGCCGGTCGCCTCGCTGGTGTTCGTCCCGCCGTGGGTGGACGACCCCTACGACTTCCAGACGCCCTTCTACCACTCGTCCGAGATCTTCGCCTACTCGCTCAAGGCGCTCTCGAAGAAGCTGGCGGCGATGGGCCTGGACCCGGCGATGCTGGCCGAGGGGGCCACCGCTTGAGCAGCGCCCCCGCGGCGACCGGGCGCGCACGCCCCGGACGCCCCTCTACCGGCGCCCGCGAGCGGATCCTCAAGGCGGGGCTGGAGGTCCTCAAGGCCGAGGGCTATGCCGGCATGACGATCGCCAAGGTCGCCGCGGCGGCCGAAGAGAACAAGGCCCTGATCGGATACCACTTCGGCTCCAAACAGGGCCTGGTGGCGGCCGTCGGGCGCCAGGTCGGTGACGCGATCACCGAGGAGGTGGTGGCCGGGATCGGCCGCGCCCACTCGATCGACGGCGTCGTGCGAGGGGTGATCGACGGCGTCTGGACGGTGATGGACCGCGACGTCCGCATCGCCCGCGTCTATTTCGACCTGACCGCGGTCTCCGTGGTGGAGCCGAACGTGCGCCAGGTGATGCAGGAGATCCGCGCCGGGTGGCGCCAGGTCCTTGCGACGATGCTGAGGGAGGCGGACCCTGAGATGAGCGCCGCGGCCGCCCGCACCGGGGCGCTGTTCGTCCACACCGGCGTCGAGGGCCTGGTGCTGGAGCGGGTCGAGGCCGGCGACAGCGCCGAGCTGCGGCGCGCAAGGGAGCTCTTCCAGCGTTCCGCCGTGCGCGCGCTCGAGCGCTAGGGACGCTAGGGCCGCTCGCCGCGCTCGACGGCGGCGATCTGGTCGACGCGCCGGCCGTGGCGCCCGCCCTCGAACTCGGTGCCGAGGAAGCGCTCGACGATCTCACGGGCGCCGTCATCGTCGAGGCGGCGGCCGGCGAGCGCGAGCACGTTGGCGTCGTTGTGGCGGCGGCTGATCTCCGCCTCGTCGGGATCGTGGGCGTTGACGGCGCGAACGCCGTCGACCTTGTTTGCGACGATCGAGACGCCCACGCCCGAGCCGCAGACGATCACCGCCCGCTCGGCCTCGCCGGCGGCCACCAGGCGCGCAGCCTCGGCGGCGAAGCGGGGGTAGTCGGCGGACTCCTCGGAGTCGGTGCCGACGTCGACGACGTCGTGGCCGGCGTCCTCCAGCAGTGGGCGAACCGTCTCCTTCAGGGGGAACCCGGCGTGGTCCGAGCCGACGGCGATCCGCATCGTGGCCGAGCATACTGACGGGGATGGCGACGGAGACCCTCCAACTGGCGCGCCGCGGCTTCGACGCTCTCGGCGAGGGCGGCGTCGAGGCGATGCCCGAGTACGTCCACCCCGACTTCGAGATGGAGACCCTGCGCAGATCGCCGCCGAGCCGCAGGTCTACCGCGGTCGCGAGGGCGATCGCCACGCTCAGCGACGAGCTCCTGGTCAGCCTCGAGTTCCTGCTGCCCGACCAAGAGCCCTGAGCGCCTCGGCCACCG
>JBKJZF010000107.1:0-2786 GCA_046715315.1 Solirubrobacterales bacterium
TGGCGGGAGTGATCGGCCGCTCGAAGTTCACCTACGACCTCTGGGGCGACACCGTCAACACTGCCAGTCGCATGGAATCGAGCGGCGAGCCGGGCCGCATTCACGTCACCGAGCGCGTTCGCAGCGAACTCGTCGGTCAGTTCGAGTTCACAGCTCGTGGCAAGCTGTCGATCAAAGGGAAAGGGCCGATGTCGACGTACTTCCTCGAGCGCCGGGTCTAGCGGCCACGCTGATGAGTTGCCCTGCTCTGAGGTGGGAACCGCTTCGAGGAACCTGAGCTCGTCCCGTCCAGACGAGGGCAGGAGGAAGATGTCCTCGGCGTGCGTCGAGCACTCCGAGCGCTCTTGCGACCGTATGCGACCTAGTTGCTGGTCGCGTGCCTGGCTCAAGTCCTCGGGCCGCAGGATAATCGTGAAGCGGCCCTTGTAGAGCGGCGGCACGTAGCCCGTCCCGGAGCAGTAGAAGCGGTGAAGCTCGGCGACGGCGCTGGCAGCGGCTACGGCACGCGGACCTTGACCGGAGCCGAAAGCTCGGACGTTGCGCCGCCGTCGTCCGTCGCCGTTGCCGTGATGGTCTTGCCGGGGGCCATCGGCCTCGCTTTGAACGTGAACTCCGCCTTGCCACTGTCGTCGGTGTCGACGTGGACGAAGCCGATGAACCGCTCGGCCTGTCTGGTGTGCGGCGGGTTGGCAAACAGCTCGATGCCATACGGGGCGGGCGCCGGCACGGTCCGGTAGACGCCGGTGATCTTCGTGTCTCCTTCGCGTGTGACGGCTCGCTTCAGCACCGGGGAGTTCAGCAAACGGTTGGGCCCGGTGTCGGCGTCGTCGGGATCGTTCGCCGTACGACCGTCGTCGCCGAGGTCGATGGCCATGCCGCCGTTCCCGAAGATCCGGTTGCGGCTGAGGATCGCGACCGTGTTCGAGTTGATCAGGCCGATCCCCTTTCCACGATTGAAGGCGATCACGTTGGCCGCGCCGCCCGATCCGCCGACGACGTTGTTGATGCTGTCCGAGGCGAGCAGGACCGCGGCGTCGGAGAAGGGACCCTTCCTGTTGCCGAGCGGCGAGACTCCGTCGCTGGCGGTGCCGATGTAGTTGCCCTGAACGGTGGCCGGCACGGTGCTGATGATGCCCGAGGCCCCGTTGGCGGAGATGACGTTCCGAGCCGCGGGAGTGGGGCCGCCGATCGTCCGTGCGCCGAGCAGGGTCGAGGCGAAGATGCCCTCGAAGGTGTTGCCGCGGTCCCTGGTCCCCGTCGCGTCCGTCCCGATGAAGTTGCCCGCGACGGTCGTGGGGCTCTGGAGGTAGAGGCCGGTTGCGAAGCGGCTGATGCACAGGCCCTTCACCGCGCTGCCGCTGGATCCGATCGCGAACCTGAGCCCGTAGCCGTTGCTCGGGTCGAGCTTCCTGCCGCTCAGCTCGATCCGGATCTCCGCGTTGTCCCCGCGATCCAGCTTCCGCGTATTGACGCTCGCTCCGTCCTGCGTGTAGGCGTCGATGAGCGCCGGGCCGGTGACGTTCGGCAGGTAGTCGGAGGGGGCGATCCGGTGGACGCCCTTCCCCGGGATGTCGAAGCGGATGAAGTCGGGATCGGTCCCGGGGTAGGCGTTCGCCTGCTCGATCGCCGCCCGCAGCGTGCACTGCGCCCCGTTCGTCGCCAGATCTGCGTCGCAGACGTTGTCGGCGGTGCTTGCGTCGGGCTCGTCCGAGGTCAGGTTGACGGTCAGGATGACATTGTCCGTGCCGGCGACGGCGCCGCCGGGACGCATGAGCATGACCACCAGCGTGCAGCCCGCCAGGACGGCGAGCGCAAGCACACCCCTCCTCCTCCCCGCATGTCCCGCATGACGTGTCGTGCGGCGATCATACTCACGGCCCGACCTCCGCCCTCGGGGGCGAGACCAGCGCGGCGGGCGGCCATGGTGGATTGCCTTCTCGCGTATGCGACCTCGGCCCCTGTGACCAGCCGCACCCGAATCAAGTCCGCGCCGGCAAGCCTGCCCTGCATGTGCTCGAGAAGCGCATCCGAAGGGAATCTGGAGATCCGTCGGGGCGAACGAAAGCGCTCGCCATATTCGATGGGACTCATTGGGTGGCCCAACCGGCAGCGGTCCTCAAAGTCCCAGTGGAAGTCGCGACAGAACCGATTCGCATCGCCGGCGGCGGCGCGGACAGCGCCGACTGCGGGGCCGGCCGCGACAAGGCGATCACGAGGGGTGCCGACACCACGAGTGACTGCGAGACCGTCGTAGCGGACTGAGCGCCGCGGGAGTCCCTTGCTCCGTGGGACTCCTGCACGCCCGAGGGGTAGGAGGGGGATGGGAAACCGATGGGAAGGTCTTCGCCGCCCTGGATCGACCCCCATCGGCTACATCGAGCTTCTATCCACGACTGATTCAGTTGGGCCGCCGAGGGCAGATGCCGGGTCTCATGCGGGATCTGGCTCTACAGCGGAGGGGGAGGGATTCGAACCCTCGATGGACGAGAAAACGCCCATAACGGTTTTCGAGACCGCCGCATTCAACCGCTCTGCCACCCCTCCAGGTGACGCGGGGCCAGAGGCTAACCGACGCCGAAAACGCGCTCCACCCGGCCGTTTGCAACGGCAACGTTGACGCGGTCCGGCCGGTAGTCGGCTGTCCCAGCCTGAGGGACCCCGTCAAGTTCCCCGATCCTCACGCTGCAGTCGTGGCGCGCAGCCACCGCCTCAGCTTCGCTGAGCGTCAGCCCGACCAACTCCGCGGTGTCGAATGCATCGCCGCCGGTTGCCGGGCAGACCACCCG
>JBKJZF010000108.1:0-4178 GCA_046715315.1 Solirubrobacterales bacterium
CCTACAGCCCGAGCGTCTTCGCGATGATGTTGCGCTGAATCTCGCTTGTCCCGCCGTAGATCGTCGAGACGAGCGTCTGCCGAACCAGCCGCTCCATGTCGTACTCCGAGGAGTAGCCGTAGCCGCCCATCATCTGCATGCCGCCGAGGGCGGCCCGCTGGGCGGCCTCGGTGACGAATAGCTTCACCATCGAGGCCTCGCGGGGGAGCATGCGGGCGGGGTCCTCGTCGACCTTGGCGGCGCACCAGTAGGTCATCAGGCGCGCGGCCTCGAGCTCGGTCGCGATATCGGCGAGGCGGTGCTGGAGGGCCTGAAAGGAGCCGATCGGGCTGCCGAACTGCTTGCGCTCCTTGACGTAGGAGAGGGCGTCGTCGAAAGCGCGCTCGCCGACGCCGAGCATGATCGCGGCGAGGATCAGGCGCTCGACGTTGAGCCCGGCCATCAGCTGGGTCCAGGCCTGGTCGACCTCGCCGAGGACGGCGTCGGCGGGCGCCTCGCACTCGGTGAGGTAGAGATGGTTGGTCTCGCGGCCGCCGAGGGTGTCGATCGGCTTGATCTCCATCGCCGGGTTGTCGGTCGGCACGAAGATCATCGAGAGGCCCTGGTGCTTGGACTCCCCCTTTGTCGTGCGGCAGACGACGAGCACGTGGTCGGCGATATGGGCGTTCGAGCAGAAGACCTTCTGGCCGTTGAGGACGTAGCCGCCGTTGACGCGCTCGGCGCTGGTGCTGAGGGCGCCGACATCCGAGCCCGCCTCGGGCTCGGTCATCGCGATCGCCTCGACCGATCCACGGGCGATGCCGCCGAGGATCCTCTGCTTCTGCTCGTCCGAGCCGAAGCGCTGCACCGCGCCGGCCACGATCAGGGTCGTGCCGTAGCCGCCGATCGGCGCCATCCCGCGTGAGGTCTCCTCCATGAACAGGCAGGCGTCGACCATGCCGCCACCGGAGCCGCCGACGTCCTCGGGGATCGTCACCCCGAGCCAGCCGAGGTCGGCCATCTTCGAGTAGATCTCGGCCGAGTGGAGTTCGCTGTAGCCGTTGGTCAGACGCTCGCGCTGCTCGGGGGTGCCGCTCTCGCGCTTGCAGAAGCCGCGGATCGCGGCGACGAAATCCTGCTGTTCGTCGGTGAGGGAGAAGTCCATGCGGGGCGCGGAAGACTAGTACGCGCCCTTGCCGGCGCCCATCGCGCTCAGCGTGCGGACCATCAGCTTGACGTCGTCGGAGAGCGACCAGTTGGTGACGTAGGTGTAGTCGAGCTTGACCATGTCCTCGAACGGGATGTCGCTGCGACCGAGCACCTGCCAGGGGCCGGTGATGCCGGGCCGGACGTCGAAGCGGGCGGCGTAGCGCTCCGAGACCCGCTCGCTCTCGGCCTCGATCAGGGGACGAGGACCGACGAGGCTCATGTCGCCGCGAAGCACGTTCAGAAGCTGGGGGAGCTCGTCGAGGGAGTACCTGCGAAGCCAGCCTCCGACGCGGGTGATCCTGGGGTCGTCGGGGATCTTGAACATGCAGTCGGTGCGTGTGTTCAACTCGGAGAGGGCCGGCTTCAGCTCCTCGGCGTTGTCGACCATGGTGCGGAACTTGAGCAGGGTGAAGAACTCGCGGTGCTGGCCGACTCGCCGCTGGCGAAAGAACACGGGCCCGGGGCTGTTGAGCTTGATCGCGATCGCCGCGGCCAGCAGTAGCGGCGAGAGGCAGGTCAAGATCGTGCTCGAGATCGTCACGTCGGCCATCCGCTTCAGGGTCGCCGCCGAGCGGGCACGAACAGTCGTTGGAAGGGTCAGCAAGGGGAGGCCTTCGATCTGGTGGAGCTCGGCGTCGGCGCGAAAGACGTCGGAGTCGCCGGGCACCAGGTCGACCTTGACCCCCTCCTCGGCAAGGAAGCGCAGGGCGCCGGTGCGCTCCTCGATTCCCTCGTAGTTGCTGGCGAAGATCACCCTGTCGGCGCCGTCGCGATCGATGATCGAGATCAGCGATTCCGCGCCCTCCGCATCGCCGTCTCCCGAGTTGCCGTTGCCGTTTGAGATCCCGGGGTGGACCATGTCGACGACCTCGACCCCGTACTCCGTATGGCGTGCCAGAATGCGCTGGATCCGCCGGCAGTCCTCCTCGGTGCCGAAGATCAGGGCGATCTGCCTGTACCAGGGGCGAGTGCGCGCGAGGCGCCGCGCAAGAGCCCGAGAGGAGAGGATCGCGGGGACGGCAAACAGCCCGAGAGCGAGTGCCTGAGCAACGGGCGGGGAGCCCTCATCGACGAGGGCGACGAGCAGGAAGACCAGCCAGACCCAGAGGGCCACGAGCTGAGCCACGCGAAAGATCTCCTCAGCGACCGAGCAGTCGATGCGACGATCGTCGACGTGGTACATGCCGGCAGCTCCCGCCAGGACGACCCACGAGAGCACCAGCAGAGGGCTGACCAGCACACCCTGTGGGAGCGCCGTTGCGAACGGTGTCAGCTCTGCCACGGCAAAGCACAGCGCCAGCGCGATCAGGATCGCTGCGCTGTCGGCCACAGCGAGTACGCGACGCATGTAGTAGGCGCGGGCATCGGTGTGCACCCGCCCGGCCCTGCGATGGAGCCTGCGGATTCGCCACGGCCTGACGGGCTCGGGCTTGGACGCCGCCCCGGGAGCGGCCTCACGATCTGGCCGCTCCACCTCCGTCGCCACGGGCCGCGTTGAGAAGGCGCGCAGCAACCGCGCCGGGCTCATTCCCGCCTCCCTGGAAGTGATGAAGTTCTCCGGCCCCCGGCGAAGATCTGCCTGACCAGCACTCGGACCTCGTGCGTTGGTGTCGATGGACGATTCGCCGTAATGGGACGACGACAGAGTTCCCCTAGAACTGGAGTAAGTCTAACCGCATTTGGTGGTGCTTGCATTACCTGGGACGTTTAGTACGGATCGGAAGATCGCGCGCGGGCGACTTGCCCGGAATGGCTAGAAACGAGCTCAGCGATCGACGGGCCCTAGCCCGGGCCGCTGGTGCCGCCGGAACTGCGGGCGCGCGGCTAGCGCGAGTCGATCTCGTCGCGGACCTCGTCGATCAGCTCGCCGATCGACTCGGCCGAGACGTCGAGCGCCTGCGAGATCGCGATCAGCGCGATCAGGATGATCGAGGCGAGGATCGTGCCGACGATCCCGAAGGTCCGGCCCGCCGAGGCGAGCCCACGGAAGCGGGCGCTCTCGCCGCGGTCCACCTTGTTGCGCCCGATCGTGCCCAGGGCGATGCCGCAGATCGCCACCGGCAGCGCCGCGTAAAAGCCCGAGCCGGAGCTGAACACGATCAGCAGGATCGAGAGCGGGCCAAGCACGATTGCCGCCAGGGCGGGCAGGTTCCAGTCGTTGACCGCGTCGCCCTGGGCCGGGGCCGCGGGCTGGGGCTGGGGGATCGGCTCCCGGCGCGGAGGTGGCGGGATCGGCGCGGGCGCCGCCCGGGGCGCCGGGGGCGGGATCGGCGCGGCAGCCGGCGGCGGGGGATGCGCCTCGGTCGCCCCGGCGTCCGGGGCCATCACCTGCGTCTCCCCGGAGCCTCCGACGACCTCGACCACCGCCGCGCCCATCTGGATCTCGTCGCCCTCGGTCAGGCGGTGGGCGCCGACGACGCGCTGGCCGTTGACGAAGGTGCCGTTGGAGGAACCGAGATCCTCGATCAGCGGCCCGGCCGGATCCGCGGTCAGCCGCGCGTGGGTGCGCGAGATCCCCTGGTCGTCGAGCACCAGGTCGGCCTCGTCGGCCCGGCCGACGGTGAGCGAGCCCTCGAGGGGGATCTCCCTCCCGGCCTCCACTCCCTCCCGGATGACTAGCAGCGTCTCGGCCACGGCGCGAGTCTAAACCGGACCCGGCGGGCGCGGGGGGACGCGAGAGCCGGACCCGGCGGGCGCGGGGGGACGCGAGAGGAGCCCGGAGTCGGACTCGAACCGACGACCCCTTCCTTACCATGGAAGTGCTCTACCAGCTGAGCTATCCGGGCGGGTCCGTCAGCGTAGCCGCTGGCGCCGTAGGGCGGCCGATAGCGCCCGGGTCGAGTCCCGCCCTCAGCCCCGCGGTGATCCCGGACGCCGCCTCGGCGGCCCGCCCGCCCAGCCCGACCGCGTTGACGAAGCCGTGGACCAGATCGGCCTCGCGGCGCAGGGTGGTCGGGACACCCGCCTCGCGCAGGCGCTCGGCGTAGGCC
>JBKJZF010000109.1:0-16484 GCA_046715315.1 Solirubrobacterales bacterium
TACGCCCGCCACCCCCCGCGCCTCGTTCACGGGGGGCTGGGCCGGGGCGGGCAGGGCGGCAACCGCGGCGGCCGGGGCGCCGTCGCCCGCGGGGGCGCGTGCCACCGCGGAGCCGGCCTCTGCGACCGCCGCCTCGATCCGTTCCAGGCCTGCCTCCACGGCAGCGCGCCCCTCGCCCCTGCTGAGGTCCTCGGCGAGAGCGCCCAGCGTCGCCCGCCGGCGCTCGAGGGTCGCCGCCAGCTCGGCCCGGCGCGAGGCCAGAGCCTCCGCCCGGACCATCAGGCGCTCGTGGGCGGCCCTGAGCGCGGTCAGGCGCCCCCAGGCCTCAGTGCGCTCGCGATCGCGCTCGGCCAAGCGGGCCTCGGCGGCGCCGCGGCGCTTGGAGACGCCCGCCAGCTCTGCCTCGACTGAGTCGCGGGATTCCCGCGCCGTGACGGCGGCCGCCTCGGCGGCCGCGAGGTCGGCCGCATGAGCGCGAAGCTCGGACGCGAGCAGCGACGCGCGCAGCTCGTCGGCGTCGCGCTCGATCCGAGCATGGATATCCGCCGCGTGCGCCTGGCGCTGCAGCGGGCGCAGCCTGCTGCGAGCCTCACGCTCGACGTCGAGAGCTCGGTCGAGATTGTCCTCGGTGCGCTCGAGCTTGAGCTGGGCGCGGCGCCGGCGCTTTCGGTGCTTGCCGAGCCCGGCGGCCTCTTCGACCAGCAGGCGGCGCTCGCGAGGCTTGGAGTGGACGATCTGTTCGACCCTGCCCTGGCTGATCACCGAGTGCATCTCGCGGCCAAGGTTGGCGTCCGAGAGCGACTCGACCACGTCGGTCAGCCGGCAGCGGGCGCCGTTGAGGCGGTACTCGCCCTCTCCCGAGCGATCGTGGCGGCGGCGGACGGACACCTCTGAGAAATCCCCCGAGCCTCCGTCCCCGTTGTCGAGCACGACCTCCACCTCGGCGTAGCGGCTGGGGCCGCGGCCCTCGCCGCCGGCAAAGACCATGTCCTGCATCGACTGGCCGCGCACGGCCAGCGGGCTCTGCTCGCCCAGCGCCCAGAGGACGGCGTCGGTGATGTTCGACTTGCCGCAGCCATTCGGGCCGACGATCACGATAACCCCCGGCGAGAACACCAGGTGGGTGCGGTCCGGAAAGGACTTGAAGCCCTTGATCGTGATCGAACTCAGGTGCATGTTCAGGCGGCTGCGCCGAGGGTAGATTCGCTGCCGGCTCGGACGTGATCCGCGCTACCGAGGGTGCTCGTCCGGTAGCGCTTGGCTCCTACCGCTGCAGGTGCTCCAGCGCCTGCGCGGCGGCCTCCTGCTCGGCGGCCTTCTTGCTGCGGCCCGAGCCCTGGCCGACGACCTCCTCGCCGACTCTCGCGTCGACCTCGAATTGGCGGTCATGGGGCGGTCCCGCCTCGCCGATGACGTCATACGTTACGCGAGCCCCGTCTCGCGCGAGCCGTTCCTGCAGCGCCGACTTGTAGTCCAGCATCGTTCCCGCGGCAATCTCGATCTGTTCGGCGAAGGCCTCCACCGTCGCCGCCGAGGTGGCCTCGAACCCGTGGTGCAGGTAGCAAGCCCCGATGGCGGCCTCGCAGACCGAGGCGAGAGCGCGCTCGGACGCCAGCAGCGCCTCGAGGTCGATGCCCCCGTCGAGGGCGGTCGCGGCGTGCTCGGCAAGGCGGTCTGGCAGGCCGAGCTCGACCGCCACCACCGCGCAGGCCCTGCCGCTGACCGCCTGGCCGTGGACCTTGGTCAGGCGGCCGATGTCCGACCGGGGGTTGCCGCGAAACAGATGCTCGGCGACGGCGAGCCCGAGGACACTGTCGCCGAGGAAGGCCAGGCGACCGTAGGAGTCGGCGCGATCCTGTGTCCAGGACGAGTGGGTGAAGGCCCGCGAGCGAAGCTCGTCGGGGAGCTGGTCGATCAGCTCGCGAAGGGCGTCCGCCATCGACGGGTGGCCGCGATCAGGCGGGTTGCCGCTGGAGCACGAACTCCACGGCGTCGCCCACCGTCTCGATCCTGGCCGCCTCCTCCTCGGTGACGCTGACGCCGTAGGTGTCCTCGAGCTCCATCACGAGCTCATAGAGGTCGAGGGAGTCGGCGTCGAGATCCTCGCGGAAGCGGGTCTCGGGCTGGATCCGGGCCGGCTCGACCTCGAGCTCCCCGGAGAGGTGCTCGCGGACCTTCTCCATCACCTGTTCGCGGTCGAAGCTCATCGGCGGCTCACTTGCTGTTCCTATCACGCCGCAGCCCCGACCGGGTCGCCCCCGAGCTGGCCAGGAGCGCCGCCGTGCGCTCGACCGCGTCCTGCTCGACCGCCCGCGCGGCGAGGCGGACGGCGTTGGCGATGCCCTCGGGGCCGGAGCTTCCGTGGGCGACGACGGCGATGCCGCGCAGGCCCAGCAGGATCGCCCCGCCGGTGTTGTCCGGATCCATTTCGCGCCTCAGCCCACCCAGCGCGGGGCGCAGCAGCAGCCCGCCGAGCGCGGAGATCGGATTGGAGCGGGCGGCGTCGCTGAGTGCGCCCGAGATCGATCGCGCCGTGCCCTCGAGCGTCTTCAGGGCGACGTTGCCGGTGAACCCGTCGGTGACGATCACGTCGGCCGCGCCGGTCATCAGGTCACGGCCCTCGACGTTGCCGGCGAACTCCAGCCCTGCCGCCTCGGCGAGGGCGCCGTGTGCCTCGACCAGCTGCGACGTGCCCTTGCTCGCCTCCTCGCCGATCGAAAGCAGCGCCACCCGCGGGCGCTCCACCTCGAGCACCGCCTGCGAGAAGGCGCTGCCGAGGTAGGCGAACTGGACGAGGTCGCCGGAGCGCGCCTCGCTGTTGGCGCCGACGTCGAGCAGGATCGTCGGCGGCCCCTGGCGCCCGGGCACGGCGAGCTGCAGGGCCAGGGCCGGGCGGCGCACGCCCTGCGTCCTTCGGAGCGCGAACAGCGCGGCGGTCATCGTCGCGCCGGTCGACCCGGCGCTGACCATCGCCTCGGCGTCGCCCTCGGCGACGTCGCGGGCGGCGCGGACCACCGAGGCGCCGGGGCGGGAGCGGACCGAGGCGGCCGGCTGATCGTGGTTGGTGATCGTGTCGGGCGCTGCGACGACCTCCACGCCGCGGGCGCCGTCGAGCGCCCCCAGCTCCTGCGGATCACCGAAGACGCGGACGCCGATTCCGTCGGCGGCAGCGGCAAGTGCTCCCTCGACGATCGTGACGGCGCCCCTGTCGGCGCCGCGCCCGTCCAGCGCCACGGTCGGGCGCCGGCCGGAAGACGACTCCACTACTCCTCCCGGGCGCCGCTCTGGTCGGCCTCGCCGACCTCGTGCACGATGACCTCACGGCCGGCGTAGGTGCCGCAGGTCGGGCAGACCCGGTGCGGCAGGCGCGGGCTGTGGCATCGCGGGCACTCGTTCAGGCGAGGCTTCGCCGCGCGATGGTTGGCGCGGCGCTTGTCGCGACGGGTGCGGGAAGTTCTCTTCTTCGGGACGGCCATCTGGAAGCGAGGATGGTAGCCGCTGGCCCGTCTAAGGGATGAGGACCAGGCGGGAGTGATCCTCGGGGTCGACCTTGACCGTGATCTCGGCGCCGGGCGCGAGCCGGCCGATCAGCAGCGGCGAGACCGCCTCGGTGTGGGTGACCTCGCTCTGGAAGCCGTTGACCTCGACCGTGAGGTCGAGCTCCAGCACGTGCAGCTCGTTGAGGACCGTCCCCGTGTCGCGCATGGCGGTGATCGTGGCCTTGCCGAGGACGCCGTTGGCGGCCACGTCGACGGCCTGCTGCTGGCCGGCCTGGAAGGCCTGGACGGCCTCGTTTGCCTGCTTGAGGCTGTCGCGCAGGCCCGGGCGCTCCATCTCCTTCGAGGCCTTGTGGAGGTCGCGGAGGTCCTTGAACATTCCCACGGCCGGATCCTACGTCACTCGAGCGTCAGCCCGCGGAGCTGGTCCCAGCGCGGGTCGGGCTCAGGCTCGTGATCGTGCGAGCCGGGCTCGGCGTCGTTGAGCGAGAAGCCGCAGACCGGGCAGAGCCCGGCGCAGTCCGCCCGGCAGACGAGCTGCACGGGGAGCGCCAGGGCCAGGGCATCGTGAGCCCACTTGCCCACCAGCACCTCGTCGGCCTTCACGTATGGGCTCTCGAGCTCGGGGCCGGCACCCGGCTGCGAAACCTCGCGGGCCTCGACCGAGACCGGGATCCGCGCGTCGGCCAGGCAGCGCATGCAGGGCCCGACGAGCTCGGTCTCGAAGCGCAGCCGCAGCGCGTGGCCCGAGGCCATCCGGGAGACGTCGACGCGGGCGTCGCGCGCCGGCCATGCCTCGTAGCTCTGGCCCCCGTACTGCAAGCGGCCGGGGTCCAGCCCGAGATCGACGCGGCGCCCCTCCCCGGGGCGCAACCGCAGCGCCGCCAGGTTGATGTTGTTAGATGCGGCCATCCCGTTGAAGCCCGAGGTTAGCGAGAGCGATGGCCCCTCCAGAGAACCCCGCAGACCAGTACCACTTCGCCCCGGATACCTACCCGCAGATGATCCGGGAGAACATCCCCCGCTACGACGAGCTGCAGCGGGCGACGATCGAGGCGATCCCCTTTGCGCCGGCGCGGGTCCTGGAGCTGGGGGTGGGAACGGGCGAGACCACCCGGCGACTGCTGGAGCGTTTCCCGGATGCCGCCGTGACCGGCCTCGATTCCACCCCGGAGATGGTGTTCCGCGCGCGCGAGCTGGGGATCGAGGTGCGTCTGGCGAGGATGGAGGATCCGCTCCCCGACGGGCCCTGGGACCTGGTCGTCTCGGTGCTGACGATCCACCACCTGCGCGCGGACGGCAAGAAGGACCTCTTCCGGCGGGTCCGGGAGCAGTCGCGGGCGCTCGTCTTCGGCGACGTCGTCGAGGTCGAGCCCGAGCGGCGGATCGCCTCGGTCACCGAGGGCTTCGACTTTCCCTCTGCCGCGGTTGCCCAGGCCGAATGGTGCGGCGGCGAGGTGATCTGGGAGGCGGATGACCTCGTGGTCATCCGGGCCTCCTATGAGGAGTGAGGTCGGCTAGCCGCCGACCTCGGCCGGCTCTTCCTCGCGGCCGGCGAGCCGGTCGCGGCCTCGCTGGACCGCGGCGAGGAACTTCTGCAGGTTGACCTCGAGCGTGGAGAGGATCTCGTCGGCGTAGTCCTCGGCGCCGAGGCGGATCTGACGCTCGGTCTCGCGCGCGTCCTCGATGATCTCCTCGGCGGCGCGCTCGGCCTGCTTGTAGACCTCCTCGTCGGAGATCAGGCGCGACTGCTGGTCGCGGGCCTCCTTGACCACACGTTCGGCCTCACGCTTGGCCTCGGCCAGCATCTCCTGGCGCTCCTTGACGATCCAGCGCGCCTGCTTGATCTCTTCCGGGATCGTGGCACGCATCTGATCGAGGAGATCGTAGATCTCCTCACGATCGACCCTTACCTGGTCGGTGAGTGGCACCGGCCGGGCGTTGTGGATCAGGTCGTCGAGCTTGTCGATGAGGACGAGGACGTCCATCAGGCGGGAGAAATCTTACGGGTAGCGGGCAATTCGGGAGCGGTCTGTGTGATCTCGGGCGTCGTCCTGCAAGCTCGTGCCCAGCCGGCGAGTCGCCCAAACCGGCGACCACGCACCACCGACGGCTAGGCCTTGCGCGCCAGCTTCACCTTCAACGCGGCTGCCACGGGGGCCGGAACCAGGTCCGAGACGTCGCCGCCGAAGGTCGCCATCTCCTTCACGCCGGTGGAGGAGAGAAAGCTGTAGTCGGCCGAGGACATCACGTAGACCGACTCGATGTCCGGCGCCAGCTTGCGGTTGAGCTGGTTCATCTCGAACTCGTACTCGAAGTCGGAGATCGCCCGCAGCCCCTTGACGATCGCGCCGGCGCCGAGGTCCCGTGCGAAGTCGACCACCAGGTTGCTAAAGATCTCGACCCTGACGTTGTCGTGCTGGGCGGTCGCCTGGTCGAGGAACCCCTTGCGCTCCTCCGGGCTGAACAGCGAGTCCGACTTGCGGATCGCCTGGCCGACAACCCCGACGACGAGGACGTCGAAGATCTTGGCCGCGCGGCCGATGATGTCGAGGTGGCCGTTGGTGACCGGGTCATAGCTGCCCGGGCAGACGGCGATGCGCTGCTCAGCCATCGCTGCGCACCGGTCCCGCGTGGACGCTGATCAGGGTCTCGCCGTAGGTGCGCTCGGCGAGCACCGGCAGCGCGGTGCGAAGCGGCCGCCGCGCGGCGCTTTCGATGATCAAGCGCCCGCCCTTCGCAAGGCGCGGCGCAGCGAGGCTTTCGAGCTTGCCCTCAAGGCGGTCGGCGAGTTTATAAGGCGGGTCGCAGAAGATCAGGTCGTAGGAGCCCCGATCGCGGGCCAGGAACCGCAGCACGTCCGAGCGCACCGGCTCGCAGCGATCGGCGAGCCCGAGCTCGTCACGGTTGCGGGCGGCGAGCGAGACGTCGAGATCGACGAGCGTCGCCTCGGTCGCCCCCCGCGACAGGGCCTCGATCGCCAGCGCCCCGGTGCCGCAGTAGAGGTCGAGCACCCGGTCGCCGGAGACGTCGCCGAGGATCGAGAACAGCGCCTCGCGGACGCGATCGGCCGTCGGGCGCACGTCGGCGCCCTTGGGGGGCGAGACAAGCCGGCGGCCGCGCAACTCTCCGGCGACGACCCTCACGCGGCGATCGACTCGGCGCGCTCGTCGCCGAATCGAAGCCGCACCGCGTCGATCAGCGGGCCCAGCTCCGGCGCCTCCAGCGTGGCATGCTCGTCGAGCAGCGCCAAGAGCTCGCGGCGCGCCGCCGCGAGCAGCTCGAAGTCGTCGGGCAGCTCGGCCGCGCGGAACCGGGGCAAGCCGTGCTGGCGGGTGCCGAGTATCTCCCCCTCCCCCCGCAGGGAGAGATCGACCTCGGCGAGCTTGAAGCCGTCGCGCTCGGCCTCGATCGCCTCCATCCGGCGGCGGGCCAGCTCGGAGCCGGCGTCGGCGAAGAGGATGCACTGTGAGGGATGCTCGCCTCGGCCGACCCTGCCGCGCAGCTGATGTAGCTGCGAGAGGCCGAAGCGCTCCGCGCCCTCGACCACGATCACGGTGGCGTTGGCGACGTCGATCCCGACCTCGATCACGCTGGTGGCGACGAGCACGTCGGCGCGGCCGGCGACGAAGGCCTCCATCGCCGCCCCCTTCTCGCGGGTGGGCATCTGGCCGTGGATCAGGGCGACCTCGAAGTCGCGCAGCTCGGTGCGCCGTAGCCGGCCGGCCTCCTCGGTCGCGGCCTTCGCCTCGAGCTTGTCGGAGCCCTCGACCAGCGGGCAGACGATGTAGGCCTGACGACCCTCGCGAAGGCGATCGCGAACGAACTCGTAGGCGCCGGCGCGCCGATCCTCGCCCACGGCCCACGTCTTCACCGGCTTGCGCCCGGCCGGGAGCTCGCGCAGGGTCGTGGTGTCGAGGTCGCCGTAGGCGGTCAGCGAGAGCGTCCTCGGGATCGGGGTGGCGGTCATGTGCAGGACGTGCGGAGCGAGGCCGTCGGAACCCTTGGCGTCGAGCGCTGCGCGCTGGCGAACGCCGAAGCGGTGCTGCTCGTCGACGACGCAGACGGCCAGGCGAGCGAAGCCCACGTCGGGCTCGATCAGGGCGTGCGTGCCGACGACGAAGGCGAGCTCTCCTGTGGCGAGGCGCTCGAGCGCCTCCCGGCGGCGGGCGGCCGGCGTGGCTCCGGTGAGCAACGTGAACGGCACCGACTCGCGCGCCAGCAGCGAGGTGAGGGTGGCCGCGTGCTGCTCGGCGAGCGTCTCGGTCGGCGCCATCAGCGCAGCCTGGAAGCCGGACTCGACCGCGCGCAGCATCGAGTACACGGCGCAAACGGTCTTGCCGCTGCCGACCTCTCCCATCAGCAGGCGCTGCATCGGTCGCGCCTCGCCCAGGTCCGCGTCGATCTCCTCGAAGGCACGCCGCTGGTCGGCCGTGGGCTCGAACGGCAGCGAGCGCAGCCAGCGCTCGGTCAGCTCCCCCGCCGGCTCGAGGGCGATCCCGGGCCGCCTCGACTGGTGGCGCCGGCGCCGCGACACCAGCGCCGCCTGGTGCAGGAAGAGCTCCTCGAAGGCGAGCCGGCGGCGAGCCTGCTCGGCGTCTTCGCGCGAACCCGGGAAGTGCGACGCGCGCAGGGCGTCGGCGGCCCCGGCGAGGCCGTGGCGGACGCGGACCGGCGCCGGCAACGACTCGATCGAGTCGCCCGCCAGCCGGATCGCCTCCCAGGCCCACTCGCGCAGGCGCTGGGGACGCAGTCGCTCGGAGGCGGGATGCACGGGGACGATGCCTGTGGTGTGAAGCCCCGCCGGGGCGGCGCCCTGCCCGGCGATCTCGTGTGCTTCGACCTTGAAGTTGCGGCGGTCGAGCTTGCCGCGCAGGAGCACCCTCGTCCCGGGGCGCAGCTTCTCGGCAAGCCACGCCTGGTTGAACCAGATCGCGGTCAGCGACCCGCTCGCGTCCGCGACCGTCGCCTCGAGGATCCGAAGCCGGCGGCGGGTCGGGCGCACCCGCGTCGAGCGGACCTCCACCAGGATCGTCGTCGGCTCGTCGAACTTCAGGTCGACGATCTCCTTCATCGGGGTCGGGTCGCGGTAGCCGTGCGGGATGTGCCAGAGCAGATCGCCGAGCGTTGTGATCCCGAGCGCCTCCAGGCCCTCGGCCATCCGCTTGCCGACGCCCCTGAGGCTGGAGACCGAGGCCGCCAGGCGACTGGGCCGGGGGCGGGATCGAAGCGGCGCGGCGCGAAGCGCGGCGTGATCGAGGCGCTCACCGCTGCCCAGCGCCCGCGGGCCGGAGGGCGCCGTGGGCGCCTCCGCACCGGAGGCGATGCTCGCCGTGCTCATCACGTTCTAGCCTAGGGACGTGCAGCGACAGAAGGAATCGGTCTGGGACTCCCCGCACCCACTGCGAAGGGCAGCGCCTCCTGCTTCGACGTCATCGCCGCCGGGCGCACGGCCGAGCGCGCGGCGTTCGCCTACCGCTCCCCCAACCCCCGCTACGCGCAGCTGCGCGATTGGGTCGGGTTCTACCCGGGCCGGGTCGAGTGCACCCCAGCGGAGGTTGATGAAGCCGGAGGCCGTCTTCGAGGCCATGCCGCCGAACCGTGAGAGCAGGCCGGGGGCGGCCTCGGTCGCGAAGCGCTCAAAGCGCTCGAGCGCGGCGATGATCTCGGTCGAGTCGCTCGCCTTCTCGCTGTAGTGCGAGACCTCGATATGCCAAAGCGTCGGCTTGCTCATTGCGCAGCGATCAGCCACCAGTAGGTGGGCTGGCCGCCGTCCTGGACCTCGAGCTCGGCGCCGTCGGCGAGCTCGATCGCCAGCTCGGCGGCCCGCAGCGGCGCCCCGTCTCCCTCGAGCACGGTGACGATCTCGGCGCCCTCGCCCAGCCGGGCCACCACCGCCGCGAGCGTCTCGGCGGGGTCGCCCCACGCCACCAGCTCGCCGTCGAGGAAGCCAACCGCGTCCCCGCGGCCGTAGCGGCCGTCGGCGTCGTCGCGGTCGGCCTCCGCCACCAGGCCGGTGGCGATCGCCTCCAGCTCGGCCTCCATCCGGGCGGCGTTGTCGGCCGCCGGCGCCCCGGGGTCGAACGCTCCGACGAGCGCCGCGAGCCCCGCCTGCTGCGCGGTCGAGGGGACGACGTGGGCCGGCCTTTCGGCGAGCCGGGCGGCCTCCCTGGCGGCCATCACGACATTCGGCGAGTTGGGCAGCACGATCACCCCCTCGCCGGGCGCGGAGTGGATTCCCGCGAGGATCTCCTCGATCGAGGGGTTGAGCGTGGTGCCGCCGTCGACGACGCGGGCGCCCTCGGCGCCGAACAGCTGGGTGATCCCCGAGCCGGAGGCGACCGCGACCACCCCGGTCCTCGCATCGCCGCGGCCTGCGGGAGCCGCCGCGAACCCGTCCTTGGAGTGGAGGGCGGCGACCTGCTCGTGCATGTCGGTGGCCTCGAACTGGTCGACGTCGCCGTACTCCTCGCAGATCGCCCGCACGCGTTCGCGGTCGTCTGCGTGGACGTGGACCTTGAGCATGGTGGCGTCGCCGACCACGGCGACCGAGTCGCCCAGCTCCTCCAGCCGCGGGGCGATCGAGCGCGGATCGAGCTCGGTGCCGGTGACGATGCAGCTCGTGCAGTACTGGTAGCGCGAGTCCGTGTGCAGGCCGGCCTCGAGGTTGGCGGCCGCCTGGTGCGGGAGCGGAGAGTCGCCCGCCTCGGCGCCGCTGAGCCCGACGACGAGGCCCGCCAGGATCACGATCAGCCCGTAGGCGCCAGCGTCGACGACGCCCGCCTCGGCCAGTATTTCGAGCTGTTGCGGGGTCCGCTCCAGGGCGTCCTGGCCGGCGGTGATCGCGACCCCCATCAGCTCGGCCAGCGTCGCGTCCTGGGCCGCATCGGTCATGTCCTCGACGAGGCCGGCCTCCTCCATCGCGGCGACCCGCGCGCCGACGGCCTCGTGGACCTCGCGGATCACGCTCAGCATCGTCCCCTCCTGGGGATCGCCGACCGACGACCAGGCGGCGGCCGACGCGGCGCCGAGCGCGTCGCGAACCAGCGCCGGGCCGATCAGGTCACCGCGGCGGGTGGTCAGCACCTCGGCGGCGCCGCGAACGATCTGGCTGAGGATCGCCCCGGAGTTCCCACGGGCGCCCATCAGCGCCGCGTGGGCGACGGTGGTGACGATCAGGTTGCGGTCGACGGTCGCGAGCGAGGAGGTACGCAGGTTCTCCAGCGCCTCGAGGACCGCCTTGATCGTCCCGGCCATGTTGTCCCCCGTGTCGCCGTCGGCGACCGGGAACACGTTCAGGTCGTTGATCTCGTCACAGCGCTCCTCGAGATGCGCGTGGGCAACCGCGACGACGCGATGGAACCGCTCGACAGAGGGATCTCCGCTCACGGGCGGATTATCCTCTGGTCCGAGCTAGGGACGCAGTCCCGGTAGACCGCCGTCACCCTGCCGCCCGGTCGGCGCCCGAGCCCGCCGACACCGGACGCGTAGCGGAGGGATGTCGGCGGAGTGATTCAGGCGTGTTTTGTCACTTTGTTGGCCTTGAGGCAGCGGGTGCACACGTAGACGCGGCGGGGCCGCCCCGCGTCCGAGATGCGGACCTTCTGCAGGTTCGGGTTGAAGCGCCGGCGGGTCGCCACCATCGAGTGGCTCCGCGAGTTGCCGAACGCCGGGCCCTTGCCGCAGCTGTGACATACCTTGGCCATGCGACGCGGGATGGTAGCGGTCAGCCGCCGAGGTCCTTGCGCAGCGCGGCCATTCGCATCACCGCGATCGCGGCGTTGCGGCCCTGGTCACGCTTGTCGCCACCCGCGCGGGCCTCGGCCTGCTCGCGGGTGTCGCAGGTGATGAGCCCGAAGGCGCAGGGGACCCCCGTGTCGAGCTGCACCCGCTGGATGCCGCCCGCGGCCTCGCCGCAGACGAAGTCGTAGTGGTCGGTCTCGCCCCTGATCACGACGCCGAGGCAGGCGACGCCGGCGAACCGGCCCGACTCGGCGGCCCATTTCGCCGCCAGCGGCAGCTCGAACGCGCCGGGCACCTCGTAGGTGTGCACCAAGGCCGGGCTGACGCCCTCCGCGGTGAACGCCTCGACTGCGCCGTTGACGAGCCGCTCGGCGAGGCCCTCGTAGAACGTGGCGACGCAGATCGCGTAGTCGTCAGCCATCGGTGGGTTCGCTCGGGTCCGGGTCCCCGAGCGCCTGCTTGGAGACGTCGCGGCGATGCTCGTCGTGGATCAGCTCCTCGTCGAGAGCGAGTCCCTGGTGGTGCAGGATGTGCCCCAGCTTGTCGCGCTTGGCCCGCAGGTAGGCCTCGTTGTGGGCGTTCGGCACCGATTGGATCGGCACCTGCTCGGCGACCGAGAGGCCGTACCCCTCGAGGCCGTGGATCTTCTTCGGGTTGTTGGTGAGGATGCGGATGCTCGAAAGCCCGAGGTCGACCAGGATCTGCGCCCCGATCCCGTAGTCGCGCAGGTCGGCCGGCAGGCCCAACTTGAGATTGGCGTCGACCGTGTCGAGGCCGTCCTCCTGCAGGCGGTATGCCCGCAGCTTGTTCAGCAGGCCGATGCCGCGGCCCTCCTGGGAGAGGTAGAGCAGCACGCCCTGGCCCTCCTTCTCGATCATCGCCAGCGCGGCGGCGAGCTGCTAGCCGCAGTCGCACCGAAGCGAGTGGAAGACGTCGCCGGTGAGGCACTCCGAGTGGACCCGGACCAGCACCTCCTCCGCCCCGTGAACCTCCCCCTTGACCATCGCGACGTGGTGCTTTTCGTCCACCAGCGAGCGGTAGCCGACCGCCGAGAACTCTCCAAAGGCGGTCGGCAGCCGGGTCGCGACCACTCGCTCGACCAGCTTCTCGTGGCGGCGGCGGTAGGCGATCAGGTCGGCCACCGTGATCATCTTCAGCCCGTGGCGGTCGCAGTAGGGGATCAGGTCGGGCACGCGGGCCATCGTCCCGTCCTCGTTCATCACCTCGCAGATCACCCCGGCGGGGATGACGCCGGCGAGGCGAGCGAGGTCAACCGCGGCCTCGGTCTGGCCGGCGCGCTCGAGCACCCCGCCCTCCTTGGCCTTGAGCGGGAAGACGTGTCCGGGCTGGACGAGGTCCTCGGGCTTCGAGCCGGGATCGATCGCAACCTGGATCGTGCGGGCGCGGTCGGCGGCGCTGATCCCGGTGGTGACCCCCTCGCGGGCCTCGACCGAGATCGTGAACGCGGTCTGGAAGGGCGACTCGTTCTTGGCCGCCATCAGGTCGAGCCCGAGCTCGTCGCAGCGGTCCGGCGTCAGCGTCAGGCAGATCAGGCCGCGCGCCTCCTTCGCCATGAAGTTGATCGCCTCCGGGGTGGCGAACTGGGCGGCCATCGTCAGGTCGCCCTCGTTCTCGCGGTTCTCGTCGTCGCAGACGACGACCATCCTGCCGCGGCGGATCTCGTCGATCGCCTCCTCGACGGTGGAGAAGGCGCTCTGCTTGGTTGACTGCTCGCTCATCGTTTATCTCCCTTCTCAAAGCCTACGAGGCGCTCGACGTAGCGAGCGATCTGGTCCACTTCGACGTTGACCCGGTCGCCCTCGGCCAGGCCCCCGAGGGTCGTGTGCTCGAGGGTCTCGGGAATCAGCGAGACCTCGAACCCCGCCTCGTCGAGGCCGGCGACGGTGAGGCTGACCCCGTCGAGGGCGACCGAGCCGTGCTCGACGACGTAGCGGCGCAGCTCGGCGGGCAGCGCGATCCGCAGCCTGCGGGCGATGCCATCCTCGGCGCTGGCAGCGACGGTGCCGACGGCATCGACGTGGCCCTGGACCAAATGGCCGCCGAGCGGATCGCCGGCCCGCAGCGCCGGCTCCAGGTTCACCGCGCCGCCCGGCGCCAGCTCCCCAAGCGTGGTCAGCGAGAGCGTCTGGTTGATGACGTCGGCGGCAAACGCTCCGGCGGAGAGCTCGGCCACCGTCAGGCAGGCTCCGGAGACGGCGACGGAGTCCCCCTCGCCCAGAGTCGACGCCAGCCCCGCCGCGATTCGCAGCCGCGCGCCGGCCTCCGAGCGCTCCAGCCCGTCGACCTCGCCGACCTCGCCGACCAGCCCCGTGAACATCACCATTCCTTCAGCCGCGCGCGGACGAGGATGTCGTCGCCGGACTGCTCGGAGGACACCGCGAGCGGGCGAACGGCTCCCTCGACCCGGTCGGGCCCCGAGGCGTCGAACAGGGGGCGACCGTCCCCGCCGAGGACGATCGGCGCGACGAACAGGCGCATCTCGTCGATCTCCCCAGCCTCGAGAAAGGCCCCCGCCAGCGTCGCCCCGCCCTCCAGCAGCAGGGACGTGATCCCGCGCCGCCCAAGCTCTTCGAGCGCGGCCTCGACGCCGCCGGCGCCCTCGTCCTGAAGCGCGATCACCTCGGCCCCCACCCCGCGCAGCGCCTCGGCGCGCGCCGCCGGGGCTCCGGATCCGCAGAGGACGATCACCGGCCCCTGGTCGAGGGTGGCGAGCAGCTTCGAGTTGAGCGGCAGCCGCGCCGCCGTGTCGAACACGACCCGGGTCGGCTGGCGATGGGCGTCGACCTCGCGCGCCGTCAGCAGGGGGTCGTCGGCGAGCGCGGTGCTGATCCCCACGGCGACGGCGTCGGCTTCGGCCCGCCACCGATGCACGAGCGCTCGGCTCTGTGGCCCCGAGATCCACTTCGAGTCGCCGCCGGCCGTCGCGGTGCGGCCGTCGAGGCTGAGCGCGGACTTGTGCACGACCAGCGGCCTGCCGGTGCGGGCGTGTTTGCGGAAGGGCTGAATCAGCAGTCGGGCCCTCGCGGCCTCGGCTCCGTCGGCGAAAGCGACCTCGACGCCCTCGTCGCGGAGGATCCCCGGCCCGCGGCCACTGGCCTTCGGCGAGGGATCGTCGCAACCGATCACCACGCGGGCGATCCCCGCCGCGACGATCGCCTCGGTGCAGGGGGGCTGGCGGCCCTGGTGAGCGCACGGCTCGAGGCTGGAGTACAGCGTCGCCCCGGAGGGGTCATGGCCTCGCTGGCGAGCGTCCTCGAGCGCCGCCACCTCCGCGTGGACGCCGCCCACCTCGGCGTGAAAGCCCTCGCCGAGGACGTCGGCGCCGCGCACCACGACCGCGCCGACGAGCGGGTTCGGGCTGACCCGGCCGCGGCCACCGTCAGCCAGCTCGACCGCGCGCTGAAGGTGGGCGGCGTCGAGGTCGGCCGCGGGCTGCGAACGCGGTTGCACCTGGGTTCAACCCCTTCCGGGAGGGCGCTGATTGACTAGTCAGTCAATGGTAGCTCAGCTGGCGCCGACCGCTTCCGCGATCTCCCGGTAGGCAGCCGCGGGATCGTCCTCTTTGAAGATCGCGGAGCCGGCCACGAACAGGGTCGCACCCGCCTCGGCGACGGAGCCGATCGTGGTGGCGTCGATCCCGCCGTCGACCTCGATCGCGGCGCTGGGCGCGAGCGCGTGCAGCCGGCGGACCTTGTCCGACGAGGACTCGATGAACGCCTGGCCCCCCCACCCCGGGTTGACCGTCATGCAGAGCACGTGGTCGGCGGCGTCATCAAGCTCGCCGGCGGCCTCGGCCGAGGTTCCCGGGTTGAGCGCGAGCCCGGCGAGACAGCCGGCCTCCCGGATCGCCGAGAGGGTGCGGTGGGAGTGGCGGTCGGCCTCGAGGTGGACCGAGATGCAGTCGGCTCCGGCCCGGGCGAACTCGGCCACCTGCTGTGCGGGCCGATCGATCATCAGGTGGACGTCGATCGCACCGCCCGCGTGGTGGACCTGGTCGGCGATGGCCGAGACGATCAGCGGGCCGATCGTGATCGGCGGGACGAAGTGGCCATCCATCACGTCCACGTGGATCACGCGCGCGCCGGCGTCGATCACCTCGGCGACCTGCGACCCCAGCCTGGAGAAGTCGGCGGAGAGGATCGAGGGCGCGACCCGCAGGCCCGAGAAGGCCTCGCGCGGGGAGGGGGCGTCGGCGGATCGCAGCGCGTCCATGTTCACACGGGCTTGAGCATCGAGTGCCCGCAATGCTGGCAGAGAAGGTCCTCGTCCTCTCGCATCCTGACGATCGTCTGGTGCTCGCCGCAGTTGGGGCACTGCGAAACCAGCTCGTAGCGCCGCAGGCAGTAGACGCAGCGGTAGCGGCCCGGAAGCTGGGTGGGGCGCAACCAGGGCTCGCCGCAGCCGGGGCACCCGGGACGCGGCAGGGTCTTTGAGGAGTCCACCGCTCAGCCCTCCCGGCGCCGGATCAGCGCCATGAAGAAGCCGTCGGTACCGTCGCGGTCAGGGCGCGTCTGCAGGAAGCGGTGGTCGTGCGCGGAGGCCAGCGCCGGGTGGCTGCGCCCCAGGTCCTCGGCCTCGAGCTCGGAACGAGCGGCGAGCGCGCCGGCCACCACGGCCTCGTTCTCGGCGCGCGAGATCGTGCAGGTCGAGTAGACGAGCGTCCCGCCGGGGCGCAGCGAGGCGGCGCCGTTGACCAGGATCTCGCGCTGGAGGACGGCCAGGCGATCGGCCTGGTCGGCAGTCTTGCGCCAGCGCGCGTCCGGACGTGCGGCCAGCGCTCCCAGGTCCGTGCACGGAGGGTCCACGAGGACCCGATCGTAGCCCGAGCCGAGGTCGGCGACAGCGGCGTCGGCCTCGACCGGGCGAACGCACCCAGCGCCGACGCGATCGGCCAGCGCCGCTATCTGCGACACGCGGCGGGGGTCCAGCTCGACCGAGCGCACCTCTCCGCCGCCACCCATGCGCGCGGCGATCGCGGTGGACTTGATCCCCGGCCCGGCGCAGAGGTCGAGCACGCGCTCACCGGGCCGCGGGTCCAGCAGGCCGGGCACCGCCTGCGACGCGCGGGACTGGGGGACCAGGTCGCCGGCGGTGATCCGCGCTCGCAGCGCCTCCCCCCAGCGCCCGCCGGCGACGAGGGTCTCCGGCAGGCTCAGCAGCGGATCGGAGCCCTCGGCGACGGGCTCGACCCGCTCGCCCGCCGTGCGAAGCGCGGCCGCGAGC
>JBKJZF010000110.1:0-7491 GCA_046715315.1 Solirubrobacterales bacterium
AGCCTGCGCGGCGTCAGAGAGCCTGGGCTCCAGGCCTCGCGCCGACAGCAGCGTCGCGAGGGCGACGGCCAGCGCGGCGACTGCGACGAAGGCGATCGAGAGGCGCAGGCGCAGGCCAGGCGGGCGCATCCGTGTCACCGCCGGGCCAGCCTGTACCCGGTGCCGAAGACGGTCTCGACGTAGCGGGGGTGCCTCGGGTCGGGCTCGATCTTCTTGCGCAGGTTCTTGACGTGGGCGTCGATCGTACGCTCGTAGCCCTCGTAGTCGTAGCCCTGCACGTGGATAATCAGCTCGAAGCGGGAGTAGACGCGCCCCGGTTAGCGCGCCAAGGTGACGAGGAGCCCGTACTCGTTCGGGGTCAGGTCCACCGGCTCACCCTCGACCACCACCTCGTGCTGCACGGTGTCAATCAACAGGCGGCCGCCGTCGAACGACAGCTTCTCGACCAGCGGGGTCTCGGCTCCGCTGGAGCGGCGCAGGATCGCCCGAACGCGGGCGACGAGCTCGCGCGGGCTGAAGGGCTTGGTCAGATAGTCGTCGGCCCCCAGGGCCAGGCCGCCGACCCGCTCTTCCTCGGCGGACTTGGCGGTCAGCATCAGGATCGGAACGTCGGATCGGCCGCGGATCTCGTTGCAGATCTCCTCGCCCGAGATGTCGGGCAGCATCAGGTCGAGGACGATCAGGCCCGGCTTGACGCGTTCGGCCAGCGCCAGCCCCTCGGCTCCGTTGCCGGCGACGTAGACGAAGTAGCCGTCGCGCTCCAGGTAGGCACGCACCACCTCCTGCACCGAGGGCTCGTCATCGATCACCACGACCTTCTTGTTGACGGCAGTGCCGACGGCCATCGAAGCCACTTTAGGCGCCGGTGTGAAGGCGAGATGAAGTTCCGGCATGCGACGCGTCCACCAATCCGCCAACCTCCCGTGGCCCACGGAGGGTGTTCCTTCAGGTCGGATGCTCAGGAGCTATCAGCTGAAGCTGACCTGGACCGGCTCGCGGTCGGCGGCGTCCTCGATCTCGAAGAACTCGTTCGGCTCGAAGTTCCGGATCGAAGCGACGATCGAGTTCGGAAACACCTGGATCTTGGTGTTGTAGACCTGTACGTCCGCGTTGTAGAATTGGCGCGAAGCCTGGATCTCGTCCTCGAGCTCGGAGAGGTTGCGTGAGAGTTGCTGGAAGTTCTCGGTGGCGCGCAACTCCGGGTACTGCTCGGCGACGACACGCAGGCCGCCGAGCGCCTGGCTCAGCAGGCCCTCGGCCTGGCTCGCCTCGGCCGGGCTCTGCGCCTGCATCGCGGCGGCGCGCGCCTGGGTGACCTTCTCGAACGTCTCGCGCTCGTGCTGCGCGTAGCCCTTGACGGTCTCGACCAGGTTCGGAACCAGATCGTGGCGGCGCTTGAGCTGCACGTCGATTCCCGACCACGCCTCGTCGCAGCTGTTGCGCGCCGCGATCATCGCGTTGTTCGTGACGATGAAGACCACGACCAGGAGGACGACAACGACCGCGATGACGATGATTGCGACCACGCGCGGAGCTTACAGCGCGCCCTAGAGCTCGATCCTTCGGGCTGCCTGCTCGGAGGCGCCGAGGGCCGCGCTCACCTCGCGGTCACGTCGGGGAGGCGGCCGCGTGCCGTGACCGCGCTCATCTGGCCTGGCCTTCGGAGCCAGGGGACCCTTTCGGACGAAGAAGAAGTGGCGGAAGGTCAGTCCGATGTCGAGGTAGGAATTCGGGCGCTGTTCGAACGGGAGCTCGATGTTGCAGCCGACGGGGAGCGCGCCGGCCCCCCGGACATCCCCGGCATGCCGTTCATTTCCGACATCCCGGAGATCCCAGTCATGTCCCCAGTCGTCGCGGGCGCCTCGTTCGTGCCGGCGGCCCGTTGACCTCGCGGAGGCCGGACGTGCTCCCGGGGCCTCCAGCACCACGACCGGTGGGGATAAAGCGGGGCGTGCGGGCGGCGTAGTCGTCCCAGGCGGCGCCGAACCGGGCTCGGACCTCGCGCTCCTCGCTAACCGCCAGCGCCCGGTAGACGACGAGAAGCACCGGGAACATGATCAGGGTGGGGATCGTCGGCCACTGCAACAGGAAGCCGACCATGATCAGGATGAAGCCCAGAAACTGAGGGTGGCGCAGCCGGGCGTAGGGCCCGTCGACCGCCAGCCGGCGTTCCTTGTGGGCGGCATAGAGGTATCGCCACGCCGTGGCCATCAACCAGAAGCCGCCACCGATGAAGGCGTAGCTCGCGAGGTGGAACGGACTCAGGTGCGGGTCGCCCCCCCAGCCGATCAGTCCGGCCCACAGGTGCCCGCCATCGTGGGTTAGGTCGAGGCCGAGGAAGCTGCTGCCGAGCCACGAGGAGAGCAGATAGACCGTGAGCGGCACTCCGTACATCTCGGTAAAGAGGGCGACGATGAACGCGGAGAAGACCCCGAAGGCTCGCCAGTCACGTCCACTTCGCGGGTGAAAGAAGCTGGCGGCGAAGATCAGGATGACGGCCGCATTGATGATGACCAGCGGCCAGAGCCCGTATCCGTAGTCGTCCATCGCCGGCTAGCGCCGCTCGCCGCCGCCCATCGACATCATCGCCCACATCATGAGCGTGCAGGCAGCGATCGGAATCAGGATCCCGATGCTCGACCCGGTGGCGATGAGGACGATGCCGACCACAATCATCGGCGCGCACATCAGTAGGTGCTTGGCGTGTTCCTTCATACCCCGAACCCTAGGGGCCCTGCTCCTACCGTGCGTCGGGGCCGACCGCTGAATTAGGCTCCGTACCCGCTACGGATTTCGTCGCTCAGCTCGAGGTCCCGACGGCGCGACGGAGGACGAGGACCACGCACGCCCCAACGCCGATCAGCCAGCCCAGGCTCAGCGCCAGCTCGCCGGCGACGTGAAAGCCGCTCGAGAAGGCGCCGTCGACCATCATCCGCGTCGGCCCATACCCGGGAAGGAGCACCGCCCACCCGTCGGGCGTGCCGTCGCCGAACATCGGGGTCTGGACGATGCCGACGTCGGTCATCGCCAGGAACAGCATCAGGTAGGTGGCGGCCAGCTTGTCGAGGACCGCTCCGGCGAGGGCGCCGAGGGCTGCGTAGATGGCGCCGGTGAGGGCGAGGGCGGCGGCCAGCGGCAACCATGAGGCAGGCGTGAAGTTGACGGCCGTGACCGCGACCGAGACCGCGACCACGAGGGCGGTGGCTGCGCCGAGCACGATCACGCGGGAAGCGATCGTCTCGCCCGGACGGTAACCGGCGACGACCAGCCGCCGGTCGCCCGCCAGCGCGGAGTGCATGACGAAGACGCCGACCAGGGAGGCGACGAAGGCGATGGTCACGCCGGCCATCGTCGCGCCGTGCAGGTCCTGCATCGTGGTCGTGATCTCGAGCCCGCCCGGCAGGCCGATCCGGCGGGGCGTGGCCTCGGTGATCGCGATGCTGCGGGTGATCACATAGGCAGGGACGATCACCAGCAGGATCAGGAGCAGCGGCCTGCGCCGCTGATCGCGGAAGGCCATCGTCGTCGCCGCCAGGGTGCGCCCGAGCATGTTCACGACCTCCTTCGCGCGGCGAACCAGAACGCGCCCAGGGCGATGGCCAGCGCACCAAGCGCCGTCGCGGCCAGCGCCAGCCAGTCGGCGTTTGGCGACGCCGAGCCGCTACCCGCGGCGATCAGCACCTCGGCGGCGTCCCGGGTGGGGGTCCACGCGGTCAGCCCTCCGCTGCTCGTCATCTGCGGTCCCGAGAAGGCATCGACAGAAAAGACGAGGACGACCAGCAGCGACCCCTCCAGCGGCGCCTTGACGAATGCGCCGATCGCGGCCCCGATGCCGATGTAGATCAGGGCGAAGGCCAGGATCGCCGCCGCGGCGTGCAGCGGGTGCTCGATCCCGCTGCGCAGCCACAGCGTCACAAAGGCCGCCGCGCTAACCGTCGCGGCGAGCGCCACCGCTGCCGTGAGGCGGGCGATCGCGACCCGACCTGGACCGAGGCCGGCCAGGGCCAAACGTCTGTCCGCGCCCCGGGAGGAGCTGACCTGGAAGAAGGCCAGCGACCCGCTGAGGAATGCGGCCGCCCAGCCGGCGCTGATCGCGGTCGCAGCCTGCTCGGCCAAAGTGCCCCCGAGGGCGTCGGCGAACTCGCCAAGGACACTGGCGAATACGAGCACGAAGAAGACCGGGATGGTGACGAGCAAGACGAGCGTCAGCGGCGCCCTGAGGTGCTCGCGGGTGAAGGTGACGGTGGTGGCAATCGCCTCGCTCACGATGCGCAGATCCGCCCCTCGCAGAGCTCGTACATCCGGTCAAGGCGCTCGCGCTCGGCGAGCAGGTGCGAGACGATCAGAATCCCCATGCCGCCATCGCGCCGCCGCTCGCTCATCTCCCAGAACTTCAGGTACGTCTCCCAGTCGAAGCCGGCGTAGGGTTCGTCGAGGAGCAGAAGCTCGGGATCGTGCATCAGCGATAGCGCCAGGTTGAGCTTCTGGCACGTGCCGCCGGAGAGCTCCTCGACGCGATAACCGCGGTAGCGGGCGAACTCGAGCTCGGCGAGCAGCTCGTCCGCCGCCCGAGAGCCGTCGTGGTCGTCGAGACCATAGGCGTGGGCGAACAGCTCGAAGTGCTCGTCGACCGTGAGTTTTTCCCAGAGCATCGGAATCTGCGGGCAATACCCGAGCCGGTCAGGGCGGTCGATGCTGCCGGCGTCGCGTCCCAGCAGCCCGACGACGATCTGCATCAGGGTGCTCTTGCCGGAACCGTTCTCGCCGACCAACCCGACGAGCTCGCCGCTGCCAACGGTGAGGCTCGCCCCGCGCAGCACCTCGACGGTCCTTCGGCGTGGCCAGATCCCTCGCCCGAAGCTCTTCTCAATACCGATCGCCCGCAAGACCGGCCTGCTGGCGTCGGTGGGAGGGTCTGTGGCTGAGCCCGTCACGCTTCAAAGTCCAGTGCTCCGATCGGTTGCGCCCAGCATAGAAACGACGCTCCTACGAGACGAGACATCGGAGCGACTCCTGACACAGATCGGTAGTGACTACGGTCCCGCGCCGCGACGGCTAATCCTACGATAACGTCGGAATATGGAATTGCTCGCCGCGCCGCTGCCGCAGTCCGATCCGCCCAGGCCGAATGCGCTAGGGGCGTTGCGAAGCGCGTCGCGCCGTGCCTGGTTGATCGTCTGCAGCGTGGGCGCCATCGTCCTCGGCCTTCTCCCACACGTCCTGCATCACGCCGGGCCGCTGGCCGGCGCCGCGCTGTTCGCCGGAGTGGGCGGATCACTGCTCTTCGGTGTCCTCGGCTTCGTCGCTGCCATCCCGTTCCTGCTCCGCCTGCGTCAACGCTCTGGAGGCTGGCAGGCTCCGCTAGCCGCGCTGGCGCTGTTCGCCGCCGTCTTTTCGATTTCGACCTTCGTCCTCGGGCCGCAGATCAGCGGTGAGGACGAGAGCGAGTCGGCGCCCGCGCTCGACCGCTCAACCACAGCCCCGGCCGAGAAAGGTTCCGCCCATGACAGCCATCACTAGATCGCACCTTCCCATCACCGCCGTGACAGCTATCGCGCTGGTCGCGGCGCTGATGCTGGTCTTCGTGTCCCCGGCGGCGAGTCAGAGCCCGGACGCCCGCGGCGCGGACCTGCTGTCGGCGCTCGAGCGCGGGGAGATCGAGTGCTCCGATCTCGACGGCGAGGACTACGCCGCGATCGGCGAGTTGGTGATGGGCGGGATGGTCGCGTCCGTGCAGGCCCACGAGGAGATTGACGAGCTCATGGCCCGGATGATGGGCCAGACCGGCCGTGACCGCATGCACGAGGTCATGGGGCAGCGTTTCGCCGGCTGTGGGCAACCCGGGCTCCGTTCCGACTTCGGCCAGATGATGGGCGTGGTGGGGATGATGGGCGGCGGGTCCGGCGGCCTCGGACTGGCGGGGATGATGGGAAGCGGCTACGGTCCGCAAAGCTCGGGAGACGTTCCCGGCGGCGGCTATGGTGCCGGCTCGATGATGGGCTTCGATCGCGGCTCCGGCGACGATGACGACGTCGAGATTTGGATGGTAGTGACGATGCTGATCTTGGTGCTCGCCGTCGCGATCGGAGCCTACATATTCGCCCGCTCGACCAAGGATCGCTCGGACCCGCTTGACCTCCTGGCCGAACGCTTTGCCGGCGGCGAGATCAGCCTCGAGGAGTACACAGAACGACGTCAGCTACTTCAAGGAAGGCGATCCTGATCCTGTTCTCTTCGCGGCGGCTGGTGGATCCTGATTACCGCGCGCGGCGCGCGATCCTGACCGGGACTCCCACATCGGCCGAACGCTCCGATGCGGTTGTAGGGTGAAGCCGTGATGGAGTCCGCCTCAACTCCGGCGACGATCGGGTCTCGAGTCTGGGGCTGGCTCGACGATCGCCTCGGCGTGGGCGGGCTTCGCTACCCGGTTCCGGCCCACGCCAACTCGCTCTCCTACACGCTCGGCGGCATCACGGCGGTCAGCTTCGTCGGCTTGGTCCTCACCGGCATCTACCTGGCCCAGTTCTACGACCCCACCCCCGGCGCGGCCCATCTCAGCGTCACCTACATCACCGACACCGCGTTCGCCGGCGAGCTGACCCGCAGCCTCCACTACTGGCTGTCGGGCCTTTTCGTCATCACCCTGGTCCTGCATCTGATCAGGACCTTCGTCACAGCCTCGTTCAAGGCCCCGCGCGAGCTCACCTGGATCAGCGGGGTCGTTCTCTTCTTCCTGGCCGCCGGACTCCTGTTCAGCGGCACCGTGCTCAAGGCAGACCAGGAGGCGATCGAGGCTCTCGAGCACAACAACGAGATTGCCGACCTGTTCGGCTTCCTCGGCTTCTGGTTCTCGGCCGACTTCACCGACAGCCTCTTCCCCATCACCCGCCTCTACGTGGCCCACGTCTCGATCGTGCCGATCCTGGTCGCTGCCGTGCTCGGCGTGCACATGCTGCTGATCAAGCGCCATCGGGTCTCGCCGCTGCCGTGGGGCAGCGCGGCTGAGGTCGCGGCCCGGGAACGCGCCGAGCACGCCGAATCCTTCACCAGCCACCTGAAGCACATCGGCAAGTGGGCACTGGTGGTGGTCGGCGCCGCGCTGATCCTCGCGGGGGTCGCCCCGGCCGGCCTCGGCCCCACGGGTGTCGAGGGGATCGAGATCACCAAGCCTCCCTGGTACTTCCTCTGGCTCTACCCGATGGAGAACTGGTTCGGGCTCGACGCGCTCTGGGTCGTGCCCGGGGCCCTCGGGCTGGGGCTCGTGGCCCTGCCGCTGCTCGATCGCTCGCCCGAGCGCGACCCGCGCCGTCGGAGGCTCTGGATGGCGCTCGGGATCATCGTGCTGATCGCCTGGGTCTTCCTCACGATCTACGGCTCGGCCACGGTTCCCGTCTCGCATACCGAGGCCGGCGGAGGATGAACCGGTGAGGCGCCTCGCCATCCTCGCGACCTTGATCGCCGCGCTCGCCGGCGCGTTCGTCCTGGAGGCAA
>JBKJZF010000111.1:0-11634 GCA_046715315.1 Solirubrobacterales bacterium
ACCCCAAGCAGGTCGAGCTCAACCCCTACGACTCGGTCCCGCCCCTCCTGACGCCCGTCGTCACGTCGCCGCGCCTCGCCGCCAACGTGCTGGCGAACCTGATCGCGGAGATGGAGAACCGCTACGGGATGATGGGCCAGGCCCGGGCGCGCAACCTCGAGGAGCTGAACCGGATGAAGCGCAAGGCCGGCGAGGCGCCGCTGCCGCACATCCTCTGCGTGATCGACGAGCTCGCCGACCTGATGATGGTCGCCCCGGCCGAGGTCGAGGACTCGATCATCCGCCTGGCGCAGAAGTCGCGTGCCGTCGGCATCCATCTCGTGCTGGCGACGCAGCGCCCGTCGACCGACGTGATCACCGGCACGATCAAGGTCAACGTCCCGGCCCGGATCGCCTTCGCGGTGGCGTCGCAGGTGGACTCGCGGGTGATCCTCGACCAGGGCGGGGCCGAGAGCCTGCTCGGACAGGGGGACATGCTCTTCCGGCCGATCGGAACCTCGAAGCTCGGCCGGATCCAGGGCGCGTTCGTGACCGAGGAGGAGATCGCCCGCCTCGCCAAGCACTGGGCTCGCCAGGGCGAGCCCGAGTTCGACGCCGAGCTGCTGGAGTCGCCGGTCGAGTTGCCGGAGGAGGGCGACGAGGAGTTCTCAGCCGACCAGGACGACCTGCTCGCCGACGCCGCGCGAATCGTGGTCGAGTCCGAGACCGCTTCGGTGTCGATGCTCCAGCGGCGCCTTCGCGTCGGCTACACCCGCGCTGGGCGCCTGGTGGACATGCTCGAGCGCCGGGGAATCATCTCCGGCTACGAAGGCTCCAAGCCCCGCCAGGTGCTGGTATCGATGGCGGACCTGCCGCACATCCTCGGGCGCAAGCGCCCGGTCTCCTCCGGCGAGGCCGCGGAGGGCGGGGCCAAGCCCTCCGACACCCAGAGCGAGCTCGAGCCGCTGAGCGGCTGACACCAGCTCCGCCGAGGCGGGCCGCGCCCTGCCGCCGCGCGGGCGACAATACCGCGCCATGTCCTCTCCCGAAGACCGTGGCCAGATGCGCATCGGCGAGGTCCTGAAGCGGAGCCGCACCGGCCAGGGCATCGAGATCCACGACGTCGAGGAGCGCACCAAGATCCGCACCAAGTACCTGCGGGCGCTCGAGAGCGAGGACTGGGAGCTGCTGCCCAGCCCCGCCTACGCAAAGGGGTTCCTGCGCACCTACGCTCAGATCCTGGGCCTCGATGCGGACGCGATCGTCGACGCCTACCGCCACCAGGTCGAGAGCGAGCTCCCGGCCGGGCACCCGCTGAGGGCCGGAGAGCCGGTGCTGGAGACCCGCAGCCGTCCCGGTGGCACCGACCCCGGGCGCCGGCGCACCGCGACGCTGGTGGCGATCGGGCTCGGCGCGGCGGTCGTGGTCCTGCTGGCGATCGTGCTGGTCGGGGGCGACGACGAGCCGGGCGGGCGCAACGGCGACACCAAGCCGGCTCGCGGGCAGGGCAAGCAGGGGCAGAAGAAGGGCGGGCAGGGCAAGCAGCGTCCCGACAAGCGCAGGCAGGCTTCGTCGCCTTCAGAGGACGAGCGGGCCTCCGTCACCCTCGAGCTGGTCGTGCGCGAGGACATCCAGGTGTGCCTGATCGGCGGGGGCGGCGAGGTCCTGATCCCGGGACAGGTGCTGAGCGCCGGCTCGGAGGAGCGCTTCGAGCGACCGCGGTTCGACCTGCGCTTCCCGTCCGGCTACGACGTCGAGCAGTTCATCCTCAAGCTCGACGGCAAGCGGGCGCGCCTGGCCGAGACCACGGGTCCGGCGGCGTTCGAGATCGAGCCCGGCGCGAGGCCCCGGGCCGGCCCGGCCCCCGGCGCGGAGTGCCGATGAGCGTCCGCGCCGGAATCGTCGTCACCGGGACCGAGGTGATCACCGCGGTGATCAGCGACCGCAACGGGCCCTGGATCTCGGAGCGGCTCGGCGAGCTCGGCGTCGAGGTCTCGCACATCGTCTGCGTCGCCGACCGCTCCGACGACGTCGCCTCGGCGCTGCGCTTCCTCGCCTCCGAGGGGGCGGACCTGATCGTCACCAGCGGCGGGCTCGGGCCGACGACCGACGACCTCACCGCCGAGGTCGTCGCCGGCTTCGCCGGGCGCAAGCTGGTGCTCGACACCGGGATGGAGGCGAGGATCGCGGTGATCCTCGCCGACTTCGCGAAGCGGATGAGCTTTGACCCCGAGGCGCTGCGGGAGGCCAACCGCAAGCAGGCGATGGTGCCCGAGGGGGCGACCGCCGTGGACCCGGCGGGAACGGCTCCCGGGCTGATCGTGCCGGTCGAGGGCGGGCCGACGGTGATCGTGCTGCCGGGGCCGCCGCGAGAGCTCCAGCAGATGTGGCCTCGGGCCCTGGCGACGGCTGAGGCGCGCGCCGTGCTCGACGAGGCCACCCCGTATCAGGCCTTCTCGCTGCGGCTGTTCGGGATCCCGGAGTCCGAGATCGCCAAGACCCTGCGAGAGATCGGCGACGAGATCGACCTCTCGCCGCTGGAGATCACGACCTGCCTGCGGCGGGCGGAGCTTCACATCGACGTCCGCCATCGCGACGACGGCGGCGAGGCTCGGGAGCGCCTGATCGAGGGCATCCTCACCCGCCACGGCAAGTTCCTCTTCTCCGACGACGGCTCCAGCCTCGACGAGCAGGTGGCGGCGCTGCTGCGCCAGGGGCACCGGATCGGGCTCGCGGAGTCATGCACCGCCGGGCTGGTGGCGGCGCGGCTGACACTGCCCCCCGGTGCCTCCGAATACGTGGCTGGCGGCGTTGTCGCCTACTCGAACGAGGCCAAGACCGAGCTGCTCGGCGTCCCGGCCGAGCTGATCGAGGCAGGGGGTGCGGTCTCGCCCGAGGTGGCGTTGGCGATGGCCGACGGAGCGCTGGAGCGCTTCCAGGCCGACGTCGCCATCGGGGTCACGGGGATCGCCGGTCCCGGCGGCGGCACCGAGGAAAAGCCCGTCGGCTACGTCTGCATCTGCGTCAAGAGCTCCGACGGCACCGCGATCGCCCGCGACCCGGTCCTCCCGGGCAACCGCGCCGAGGTTCGCGATCGCTCCGCGACCGTGGCCCTGCACCTGCTGCGGCGACTGCTGCGGGGCGAGGACCTGCCGCTGTGAGCGGTGCCGAGCCCTACGAGGTCGCGGTTCCGGAGGAGGCGCTCGAGGACCTGCGTGAGCGGCTACGACGGACCCGCTGGCCCGCACTGGAGGGCTCGCTGGGCTGGGAGTACGGCGCCGACGTCGGCTACCTGCGCGAGCTCTGCTCGCACTGGGAGGCGGAGTACGACTGGCGCGCGTTCGAGCGACGGCTGAACGCGCTCGACAATGCGCGCGCCGACGGCATCCACTTCATCAGGGAGCGCCCGCAGGGCGCCACCGGCGTGCCGGTGCTGCTGATCCATGGCTGGCCGGGGGCTCCGCTGGAGTTCCTCGAGGCGATGCCGCTGCTGGCGGCGGCCGGGCACGAGGTGATCGTGCCCTCGCTGCCGGGATTCGCCTTCTCGGATGCCCCGGACCCGGTGGTGAACGCCGCCGGCGTCGCCGACCGCCTGGCGGCGCTGATGAGCGCGCTCGGCCACGATCGGTTCGCGGTTCAGGGGGGCGACTGGGGATCGGTGATCGCCACCAAGATGGCCCTCGACATGCCCGCGCGCGTCGCGGCCGTCCACGTCAACACGGTGGGGGTGCTGCCGGTGCCGGGAAACCTGGAGGAACCGCCGATGACCGCGGCCGAGATCGAGTGGGCTCAGACCGGGCGACGCTGGCGCACGCTCGAAGGCTTTCACCTCTTCGTCCAGGGCACTGCCCCCGACGCGCTCGCCGTCGGCCTGGCCGACTCGCCGGCGGGGCTCGCGGCCTGGCTGGTCGACAAGTACCGGCGCTGGAGCGACTGCGACGGCGACGTCGAGCGGCGCTTCTCCAAGGACGAGCTGTGCGATCTCCTCACCCTGTATTGGGCGACCGGCACGATCGGCTCGTCGATGCGCCTCTACGCCGCCGAGGCGCGGGACCGCTGGCGGCTCGGCCCCGATGACCGGGTGACGGTCCCCGCGGCCGCGGCCGACTACCCGGCCGAGATCGTCCGCCCGCCGCGCGAGTGGGCCGAGCGGATCTTCTCCGACCTCAGGCGCTGGACCGAGATGCCACGCGGCGGCCACTTCGCCGCTTTCGAGGAGCCCGAGCTGTTCGCCGCCGACGTGACCGAGTTCCTCGCCGGGATCGAGCCTTGAAGCTGCTGCGACGGTGGTGAGTGGAACGAACTCAGCCGTAGTGGCTGACTTCGTAGGTGACCCTCTCCGCACCCAGCCGACGTGCGGCGCGAACGTCCGATGTCTACGCGAGCCCGCCTCCGCCCGTGCCCACAATCGTCACGGGCTCGGCGCGTTCGGACACGGTTTCGAGCCGATTGCGTCCCTAGCGTTGGGGACCGGTGGCAAAGCAACGACTGAAGTCCCCTCGCGTGCGCCTGTTCACGGCGCTCGACCTGCCCACCGACGTGCGCGCCGGGCTCGAGGGCTGGCAGGCCCGCGAGTGCGCCGACGAGGCGTTGCGGCCGGTGGCGCCGGACGCGCTCCACGTCACCCTCTGCTTTCTCGGCTACCACCCCGAGCGTGCGATCGGGGAGATCGCCGAGCTGATCGCCGGGATCGATCCGCGGCCGGTGCCGATGCGATTCGAGCCGGACCCGGTGGGGATCAGCGGGCGCAGGCCAGGGCTCTACGCGATCTCGTCCCCCAGCGACGTCGCCGCGGAGCTGCGGCGCGAGCTGGGCTCGAGGCTCGCCGCGCATCGCCTCTACAAGCCGGAGAAGCGCCCGTTCTGGCCCCACGTGACCGTCGCCCGGGTGCGGCCGGAGCGCCGGCCGAAGGGCGATCTGCCTCGCCGGCGCAGGGGCCGTCCCCGCGTTGTCGAGCTGCCCCCCGGGCCGCTGCCGGGCGAGCTCCTGCAGCCGTTCGGGAGCGTCCGAGTCGCTCTCTACCGTTCGCATCTGCGGCCCTCCGGCGCCCATTACGAGCGTTTGGCCGCGTTGGAACTGCCGCCTGCCACGAGCGGGCGAGAGAGGTGATGGAGAAATGGCTGAAGCAAAGAAGGCGAACTTGAAGGTGACCGACGCCCAGGCGGCGAAGGACGCGAAGGCGAAGGACGCGGCCCTGCAGGCCGCCGTGACGCACATCGAGAAGGAGTTCGGCCAGGGCTCCGTGATGCGCCTGGGCGGTGACGACATCGTCCCGGTGGAGGCGATTCCCACGGGGGCGCTGCCGCTCGACCTCGCGCTCGGAGTCGGCGGCGTGCCGCGCGGGCGGATCGTCGAGATCTTCGGCCCCGAGGCCTCGGGGAAGACGACGCTCGTCTACCACATCATCGCCGAGGCCCAGGCGCTTGGCGGTGTCTGTGCGTTCGTCGACGCCGAGCACGCGATGGACCCGATCTACGCCAAGCGCATCGGGGTGAATATCGACGAGCTGCTCGTCTCGCAGCCGGACTACGGCGAGCAGGCGCTCGAGATCGTCGACGTGCTGGTGCGCTCCGGCGCCGTCGACGTGGTCGCGGTCGACTCGGTCGCCGCGCTGACCCCGCGGGTCGAGCTCGAGGGGCAGATGGGGGAGATCCAGGTCGGGCTGCAGGCACGACTGATGTCGCAGGCCCTGCGAAAGCTCGCCGGCAACCTCAACCGCGCCAAGACCGTGTGCTTGTTCACGAACCAGATCCGGGAGAAGATCGGGGTCATGTTCGGCTCTCCCGAGACCCAGCCGGGTGGGCGGGCGCTCAAGTTCTACTGCTCCCAGCGCCTCGACATCCGCCGGATCGAGACCCTGAAGGAGGGGACCGAGGCGGTCGGCAACCGCGTCCGCGTGAAGGTGGTCAAGAACAAGGTCGCGGCGCCGTTCAAGCAGGCCGAGTTCGACATCGAGTACGGCGACGGCATCTCCAAGGAAGGCGGGCTGCTGGATCTCGCGCTGGAGCACGACCTCGTCCAGAAGTCGGGCTCGTTCTTCAGCTACGGCGAGCTGCGGCTGGGCCAGGGGCGCAACAACACCAAGCAGTTCCTGAGCGAGAACCCGGACCTCTATACCGAGCTGGAGGCGAAGCTCTTCGACACGCTCGGGGTCGAGCGCCCGGGCGTGCCTGTGAAGGTGGCCGCCCCGGTCGAGGCCGCCGAGGCCGAGGCCACGGCGGAGCCGGAGAAGAAGGCTGCGTAAGGCGGCGGCGCAGGTGGAGGGACGGGACTCCCAGCAGGCCGCGGCGCCCGACCGCGCCCAGGAGGCGTTCGAGTGGGGGCTGGCGGCGATTCGCCGGCGCGAGCGCGGGACCGCCGAGCTCGCGGATTGGCTGACCGAGCGCGACTTCACCCCGGCCGAGGTGAGCACCGCGATCGGCCGGCTGACCGAGGTCGGCGAGCTCGATGACCGCCGCTTCGCCGAGCGCTTCGCCGAGGACAAGCGAGAGCTGCGCGGCTGGGGCCCCGAGCGCGTGCGCGAGGCGCTGACCTCGCGAGGGATCCCCGCGGAGCTGGTCGAGTTGGCGATTCTGGCCGAGGGTCGTGACGATCAGCTCGACCGCGCCGAGTCGCTGCTGGCTCGGCGTGCGCAGCCGCTCCAAGACGACGGCGACCGTGCCCGGGCGCTGGCGTTCCTGACCCGCCGCGGCTACGAGTACGAGCTCGCCTACGAGGCGATTCGCCGCCACGGCGGCGCCACGGCGTAGGGCGGCGACGTTCACGCTTGCGAGAAGAGGCCGGCGGGTCTACGATTGCCGGGCGGCATCGCGCCGCCGAGAAACGTGAATTGCTGGGCTGTTCTTCAGCCGTTGAAACCAAGACCCTCTTGAACCACGCAGGACATACGAACGGATTCGCCGGCATCGGGAGGTGCGAGGCCTAGGGCTCTCACCCCGGCGAACGTCATGCGCCCGCGCGCTTGCGCGCCTCGCGCTGGACTGCATCTCGGCCAGACACGTTTCCCGGCACGCGGGCGCCGCCGGCGTCGCCACCCGGCGCCGAAGCCAGAAGCGAACGCAACCGGCTGCGGCCGGACGGAGAGGAACGGATGGCCACACGCTCCCTTTGGTTGCCCTGGCGGCGGCGCGAGGAGACCGTCGCCGACGAGCGCCGGCCCGTGAGCCCCCCCACGGACGGCTCCGGAGTCGACGAGCTCAGGGCCCGCCGCGAGGAGATCGCGCGGATGGAGGAGCGCGCCCTTCGCAACGTCGAGTCGCTGGAGGTGCAGCGCGCCGACGTCGAGCGCAGGGCGCAGGCCCTCGACGACCGTGAGCGCAACCTCTCCAGCCAGCTCGAGGAGCTGAAGCAGGCAAAGCGGGTCCAGCGCCGTGAGCTCGAGCGCATCTCGGGGCTGAGCGCGGCACAGGCGAAGCAGCTTCTGGTGGCCGAGGTCGAACAGGAAGCCCAGCACCAGGCGGGTGTGCGCCTGCGCCAGATCGAGGAGGAGACCAAGCACGAGGCCGAGCGCCGGGCCCGCAGCATCCTCTCGGTGGCGATGCAGCGCCTGGCCGCGACCCACGCGAGCGAGACCACGACCCGGCTGGTCGAGCTTCCCAGCGACGAGATGAAGGGCAGGATCATCGGCCGGGAAGGGCGCAACATCCGCGCCCTGGAGAGGGTGACCGGCGTCGACGGGATCATCGACGAGACGCCCTCGGCGGTGGTGCTCTCGAGCTTCGACGGGGTCCGCCGTGAGATCGCGCGGATCACCCTCGAGCGGCTGATCGCGGACGGGCGCATCCACCCGGCCCTGATCGAGGAGACCCACCAGTCGGTCAGCGCCGAGATCCAGGGCAAGATCGCCGAGGAGGGCCGGCAGGCCGCCTTGGAGGCGCGGGTGCACGGACTCGACCCGGAGTTGATGGCGCTCCTGGGGCAGCTTCGCTTCCGCACCAGCTACGGCCAGAACGTCCTCGACCATCTGGTCGAGACCGCTCACCTGGGGGCGATGATGGCGGCCGAGCTCGGCGCCTCCGTGGACACCGCCCGACGGGCGTCCCTGCTGCACGACATCGGCAAGGCGGTGACCCACGAGGTGGAGGGCCCGCACGCCCTGGTCGGGGCCAAGATCGCCCGCCGCCTGGGCGAGCCGGAGGCGGTGGCCCACGCGATGGAGGCCCACCACAACGAGGTCGAGCCGCGCACCGTCGAGGCCGTGATCGTGCAGGCCGCGGACGCGGTCTCGGGGGCACGCCCCGGCGCCCGCGGGGACTCGCTCGAGGAGTACGTGGCGCGCCTGCGCGACCTGGAGGAGATCGCGATGCGCTTCGACGGGGTCGAGCGGGTGTTCGCGATGCGCGCCGGGCGTGAGATCCGGGTCGCCGTTGACCCCGGATCGGTCGACGACGAGCGCGCGGCGCTGATCTCGCACCAGATCGCGGTCGCGATCGAGAAGGAGATGGAGTTCCCGGGCCGGATCCGGATCACCGTGATCCGCGAGTCGCGCTCGACCTCCTACGCAACCTGAGCGGCCGATAGGATCGCGCCCGCATGAGCGCTGAGACACTCTTCTACATCTGCGGCCTGAGCCTGGTGGCCCTGGCGCTGATCGCTTCCTTCCTCGGGCTGCGGGTTCAGAGCTTCCCGTCGAGCCGTGGGGCGCTGGCGGCGGTGATCGGCATCTTCGTCGTCCTGGTCGGCGCCTCGATGACCTACGCCTGGAGGGGGGCCGAGGACGAGCAGGAGCACCGCAACCAGGAGATCGCCGCGGGCGAGCTGCCGGCGCCGGCCGAGGTGATGGCGGAGATGGCGGCCGCCTCGCAGCAGACCGAGGACGCCGACGAGGGTGACACCGCTCCGACCCAGGCGGTGGAGGACGAGGCCGCCGCTGTGGAGGGCGAGGCCCTGTTCACCGATCAGGGCTGCGCCGGCTGCCACACCCTGAAGGCCGCCGGTGCCACCGGCACCGTCGGCCCCGACCTCAACGCCGTGCTTGCCGGCGCCGACATCGCCTTCATCGAGGAGTCGATCGTCGATCCCGAGGCCGAGGTCGAGAAGGGGTTCCCGGGAGGCGTCATGCCATCCGACTACGAGCAGCAGCTCTCGCCCGAGGAGCTCGACGTGATCGTGCAGTTCATCGCCGAGGCCGTCGGCGCCAAGCAGTAGCGCCCAGCCGTGAGCGGCAAGTCCTTCCACGTCACCACCTTCGGGTGCCAGATGAACGAGCACGACTCGGAGCGGCTGAAGGGCATGCTCGCCTCGCTCGGGTACGCCGAGTGCGCGCAGCGGGCGGACGCCGACCTGATCCTCTTCAACACCTGCTCGATCCGTGAGTCGGCCGACACCCGCTTCGTCGCCCACCTGGGCGAGGCCAAGCGGCTCAAGTCCGAGGACCCCGGGCGGATCGTCGGGGTCGGCGGCTGCTGGGCGCAATCGGTCAAGGAGGAGGTGTTCGAGCGCTTCCCGTTCGTCGACGTCGCCTTCGGCCCCGGCCAGATCCATCGCCTCGCCGAGTTCCTCACCTCGGACTCGCTGACCGCCCAGGGCTTCTTCGAGTTCGAGGATTTCTCGGGGCATCTCCCGGCAAAGCGCGCCCGCGAGTTTCAGGGCTGGGTTCAGATCTCCCAGGGCTGCAACTGCACCTGCTCGTATTGCATCGTTCCCTCGACCCGGGGCCGCGAGGAGAGCCGCCCGCCGGCCGAGCTGGTGGCCGAGGTCTCGGACCTGGCCGCGGACGGCGTGCGCGAGGTGACGTTGCTGGGCCAGAACGTCAACTCCTACGGCCGAGACCTGGCGGCCGACTCGCGGATCAGCTTCGCCGAGCTGCTCGGCAGGGTGGACGCGGTCGACGGGATCGAGCGGATCCGCTACACGAGCCCACATCCCAAGGACATGCGCGAGGACGTGATCCGCGCCCACGCCGAGCTGTCCGCGCTCTGCGAGCACATCCACCTGCCGCTGCAATCGGGCTCGAGCGCCGTGCTCAAGCGGATGCGCCGCACCTACAACCGCCGGCGCTACCTGGATCGGGTGTCGCTGATCCGCGAGCACGTCCCCGACTGCGCGCTGACCACCGACATCATCGTCGGCTTCCCGGGGGAGACCGAGGCGGACTTCACGGAGACGCTCGAGGTGGTCGACGAGGTCGCTTACGACGGCGCCTTCACCTTCGTCTTCTCGCCCCGCAGGGGCACCGAGGCGGCGGACCACCCCGACCAGCTCGCGCACGCGGTCAAGACCGAGCGGATGGGGCGTCTGGTCGAGCTGGTCCAGCGCCATGCCCGTGAGCGCGCCCAGCGCTTCGTCGGGCGCACGCAGGAGGCCCTGGTCGAGGGGCCGAGCCGGACCGACCCGACGCGGCTTCGCGGTCGCACCCGCCACAACAAGGCGGTCAACTTCGACGGCACCGCTGAGCCCGGTGAGCTGGTCGAGGTCGAGATCACGTCGGCGACCTCGCAGACGCTGGGCGGGCACGAGCGCCTGCTCTCGCGGGTGCCCTGAACGTCCTCGCCCTGTTCGGGCCGACCGCGGTCGGCAAGACCGGCGTCGCGATCGAGGTCGCCGAGCGCCTCAGGGGGCGAGGCGAGGACCCCGTCGCCGTCAACTGCGACGCGATCCAGATCTACCAGGGCCTGGAGATCCTCAGCGGGGCGGCGTCCACACCCGAGCGTGCCCGGCTCGAGCACCGCCTGCTCGGGACCGTCTCGGTCGACGGGGAGTTCAGCGCCGGGCGCTTCGCCCAGCTCGCCCACGCCGAGATCGACCAGCTCCTGGCGGACGGCCGGCGGCCGATCCTCGTCGGCGGGACCGGCCTGTACATGCGCGCCGCGCTTTCCGACCTCGACCTCAGGCCCCCGGTGCCGGCGGAGCTGCGCGCCGAGGTCGAGCGTGAGCTGGCCGAGCGCGGGTCCGACGCCCTGCACAGCGAGCTGAGCCCCGAGCTGGCCGCGAGCACCCACCCCAACGACGCCAAGCGCGTCGGCCGCCTGACTGAGCTGGTCAGGGCCGGGATCGAGCCCGCACGCTCGAGCGAGGGCCTGTGGACGGCGGCCCTGCGCCGCCCGACGACGCTGGCCGGGCTCACCCTCGACCGTGACCGCCTGCGGCGGAGGATCGACGCGCGAGTGGAGGAGATGGTCCACCTGGGCGCAGAGGACGAGGTGCGAAGCGCCGCCGCCGCCGGGGCGTCGCGCACGGCCCGCTATGCGATCGGGTTCGAGGAGCTGCTGGCCGGCGATGTCGAGGCGATGCGCACGGCGCAATGGCGCTTTGCCCGCCGCCAGCTCACCTGGATGCGGAAGATGGCCGACGTGCAACTGATCGATCGCGGTGACCGCACCGACGCCGAGGTGGCCGCCGAGGTCGTGGCCCTGTTGGGCTGACTCTGACCTCCCGGCCCCCGTGATCGATCTGGAAAGCACACCCCTCTACCAAGTCGACTTTTCGCACCTATTCCGCCCTGGGCGGCAAGATCGCGAACGCTCCCAAGGGTCTCTGAAACCGTGCGGGATTTGTCGTTCGCATGGCGACCGCTGCTTGACACCGAGCCCTTCTTCATAGAGACGAAAAGCGGATGGGTGGTCAGCTGACGTTCTCGATGATCTCGACGAGCTCGTCGCTTCGGTAGCCATGGAGACGAGCGAACTCGACGAACTCCCGCGCCTTGTCCACTAC
>JBKJZF010000112.1:0-2834 GCA_046715315.1 Solirubrobacterales bacterium
ACCTCGCGCAGCCGCTCGGAGGAGATGTCCTCGACCTCGGACTCCGAGCGGCGCAGGCGCTCGACCTTGCGGGAGTCGGCGTCGACGCCGATCACGTCCGCTCCTGACTCGGCGAACGCGACCGCCAGCGGCAGGCCCACGTAGCCGAGGCCGATGATGCCGACCTTCATCGCGACCGAAGTGTAGAAGCGGCCATCTCGGCAATCTCGCGGGCGCTGTCGCGCGCGTTCTGCGTTGCGTCCACCGTGAGGTCGGCGACGCGGCGGGTGAGCATGACCTCGACCTCTGCATCCGGCGGCGAGATCCAAGCCGTCGGCACCCCCAGCTTCACCGCCGCCAGCGCCGCCCCCAGCGCGTGGTCGCCGCCGCCGGCGACCACCGCGGCGGAGGGCGGGTCGCCGCCCAGCGCCGATTCGGCCTCCCGAAGCGCCGCCGCCAGCGCACCCACCGCGCCTGCGGCGGGCGGCGCCCCGCGGGCGGGCGCGACCTCGAGCCGGAATCCCTCCTCGGCGAGCGCCGAGCGCATCGCCGCAGGGATCTCGGTGCCGAAAAAGATCAAGCGCATTCCCTGGAGCCTAAGCCCACGCCTGGCGCCTACGACGGATCGTCCAGATAGGATTCGCTCTCGATGAAGCTCCTTCTTTCGCCCTGGGGCTCGGCGGTAACCGCCGCCAAGCACCTGCGCTGGTACCTCAGCTACCAGATCTCCGGCGAAACTCGCTCCGAGCGCTAACGCCGACGCGCCGGCGGCGCCGGTCAGGCAGAATCCCCCTGTCCACGAAGAGGGAGTAAGGATGGCGAAGGAACCGCGGTCAGTGCGGGGCAAGGTAGTTGCGATCACGGGCGGCGCCCGCGGGATCGGCAAGGCGACGGCGCAGGCGCTGGCCGCCGAGGGCGCGCGGGTCGCGATCGGAGACCTCGACGCGGAGCTCGCCGAGCAGACCGCCTCCGGGCTTCCGACCGAGGGCATCGGCCTCGAGCTCGACGTCACCAAGCGTCAGTCCTTCGCCGACTTCCTCGCCCAAGTCGAGGAGCGCCTCGGCCCGATCGACGTGCTCGTCAACAACGCCGGGATCATGCCGATCGGAAACTTCGTCGACGAGGACGACGCGACCGCGCACCGGATGGTCGACATCAACATCCACGGCGTCATCTACGGGATGAAGCTGGCGCTGCCCGGGATGCAGCGCCGCAACAGCGGCCACATCGTCAACATCGCCTCGCAGGCAGGCAAGGCCGGGCTGCCCGGCGGCGCCACCTACTGCGCCACCAAGCACGCGGTGGTCGGGCTCAGCGAGGCCGTCCGGGCCGAGGTCCGCGACACCGAGATCGAGATCTCGTGCGTGATGCCGGCCGTGGTCAACACCGAGCTCGGCTCGGGCCTGGTCGAGTCGCGCGCGGTCAAGGTGAGTCAGCCTTCCGACGTCGCGGCCGAGATCGTCCGCGCCCTCCAGTTCCCGAAGTTCGACGTCTTCGTGCCGCGCGGGACCGGGGTGATCTACCAGCTCACAGGGGCGCTCCCGCGGCGGGCGCGGGAGGGGATCGCCCGCCTGCTCAAGGCCGACCAGGTACTCGCCAACGCCGACGCGCACAAGCGCTCGGACTACGAGGCCCGCGCCGCCCGCAGCGAGCCCGGCCTCGAGCCCGAGGCCGTCGAGGGCTCCGAGACGGTCGAGTCCCGGCCCTCCTAGGCTGGCGGCGCTAGACGACGCGGTTGGGCGGCTCCGAGCCGCGCAGCGCCGCGAGCACGTTGGAGGCCGCGGTGCGCGCCATCGCCTCGCGCGCTCGTGTCGTCGCCGAGCCGATGTGCGGCAGCAGCGTGCACCGCGGCGCCGCCACCAGCGCCTCTCCAACGTCGGGCTCGGCCTCGTAGACGTCGAGTCCGGCGGCGCCGATCTCGCCCGCCTCCAGCGCCCTCACCAGCGCCCCGGCGTCGACGATCGACCCGCGCGCCGTGTTGACCAGCACGGCATGCGAGCGCATCGACTGCAGCTCGGCGGCGCCGAACAGATGGCGGGTCTCGGTGCCGGCGGGGACGTGCAGGCTGACGACGTCGGCGCGGCGCAGCGCCTCGGCGAGCTCGACCCGGACGGCACCGAGCTCGCGCTCGGCGTCGGGCTTGGGGCTGCGGGCGACGTAGAGCAGGTCGCCCGCGAGCGGGCGCACGAGCTGCGCGTAGCGCACCCCGATCCGACCGAAGCCGACGACGGCGAAGGCCGCGCCGGTCAGCTCGAGGCCGAGGTAGGCGCCGGGGTCCCAGCCGCTCCACCGTCCCGCCCGCAGGTCGCCCTCGGCCGCGGTGGTCCCGCGGGCAGCGGCGAGCGTCAGCGCCAGCGCCAGCTCGGCGGTGGCGTTGGTGAGCACGTCGGGGGTATTCGTCACCGGGACCGCGCGCCGCCGGCACGCCTCGAGGTCGATGTTGTCGGTGCCGACGGCGAAGTTGGCGACCACGCGCAGGCCGGGGCCGGCGGCGTCCAGCAACGCCTCGTCGACGCCAACGGTGGGGTCGACGACGATCGCGTCGGCGCCGCGCGCCAGCTCGGCGATGCGCTCCGGGGTGGCGTCGAGCCCGCCCTCGCGAACCTCGGCCTCGGCGGCGAGCAGCTCGCGCCCGGCCTGCAGCAGCACGCGCGCCACGCAGACGACGGGACGTGGTTGCGACTCGGCGGCCACGGGGGAAGGCTACGCGCAGATGGGGGGCGTCCCGCCAGCCGTCAAACGACCGCGCTGGTCGAACTTTCTCTCGGGGGCCGAGCAAAAGCTCGACCGCGAGAACGAGATGGCCCGCGAAGGTTGCGCCTAGCGCTCTACGATTGCGCCGTGGCCGGTACCAC
>JBKJZF010000113.1:0-2882 GCA_046715315.1 Solirubrobacterales bacterium
CCTTGACGTTGTTCTTCAGCAGGACCCCGTAGTGGCCGTAGTCGTAGGACGAGCCCAGCCCGCCGTAGATCTCCGACGAGGGGAAGATGAAGCCGCGCCGCTTGCACAGCGAGACGATCTCGTCCAGGGTGACGTCGGGGACAGGGGTGTTCGCTGTCTCGGGCACCGGGGGGAACCTAGCGGGGGCGGCCGGCGCGGCTGCCTGCCGGCGTCCAGTTCGCTAGTTCGCCTCGTCGGGGAAGCTGAAGCTACCCGGGGTAGCCGCGTCCGGGGTCACGAACAGCTCGCTCACCTTGAGGGTGCCGTCCTCGAGCACCAGGTAGCTCGTCGCCGGGCCGGCCGGCCCGGTCAGCTTGACCTCCGCGCCTTCGTCCGTGAGGGTCGCCTCGCCCACGTCGTACTCCGCCAGGAGCTTCGCGAAGTCGTCGATCGGGTGCTTGTGCCCCTCGACCAACCCCTCCTGCTTGCGCTCGAGGTGCACGTAGGCGGCCTCACAGCTGTCCTCCTTCGTAAGCTTCTGCAGGGCCTCGTGCGCGCGCGCGTCGGCGAGCTTGCAGACCGCCGCCCAGTCGGGCCCGTCTGCGTAGGCGGCGATGGTGTCGATGACGGCTTGCCGGGCCTGCTCCGCGCCGGCGGCGTCGGGGCTCGAATCGTCGTCGTCGCCGCAGCCGGCGAGCAGGGCGCAGATCGCCGCCAGGCCCAGGAGTGCCTTCCATGACATGGCGCGAAAGTAGCATCAAGGCAATGCCGATCTACGAGTACCGCTGCAAGAACGGGCACAACTTCGAGGTCTCCCAGCCGATGGCGGACGACCCCGTGACCTCCTGCCAGGAGTGTGGCGCTCCCGTCGAGCGCGTCTTCCACCCGATCGCGGTGCACTTCAAGGGCTCGGGCTTCTACACCACCGACTATGCCCGCAAGGGCAGCGACAAGGCCGGCGACGACGGCTCGTCGAAGTCCGACTCCGGCTCGGATTCGAGCGACTCGAAGTCGGGCTCGGATTCCGCCAAGACCGAGAAGAGCTCGAAGTCGTCGGACGCCTCGAAGACGAGCCCGTCCTCCGACTAGCGCGGCGCGGCTAGCCCTGGGGGCAGTTGGGCTCGCGCGGCGGGTCACCGCCGAGGAACTGCTTCGCCGCCTTCAGGCACTCCTCGGGCGAGATCACCAGGTTGCCCGCCGGGGTCGTCCCGGACGGCTTCAGCACCGCGGTCCCGTCGTCGCCGCCGATCGCCGCGGCGACGGCGAGCTGCGGCATCGTCAGCGCGCCCATCGAGGAGACCATCGCCTTGGGCGCGTTCCAGGCGATGAACGGCCCCTTGATGAGTTGTAGGGGAGGCGGGTGATCGACGTCATCCGGCCCTTGATCCCGTTCAGGATCAGCTGCTGGAACTGGGTGCGCTCGATGTCGGTCCCGGTGAACTGGCCGCTGCCGCAGGTGTTCTCGCGCGTGCGGGCGAGGGTGATCGCCTGGAAGCCGTTGAGGGTGTGCTCGCCCTTCTTCAGGTCGAGGGCGAAGGCCCCGCCGGAGATGCTCGAGCAGACGTCGGTGGGCAGGTTGACCGTGATCCCGCCGAGCGTGTCGATGAACCGGCGGAAGCCGTCGAAATCGAGGATCGCGATCTCGTCGACGTTGAGCCCGAGCAGGCCCTCGACCGTCTCCACGGTCAGCTTCGCCCCGCCGGTGGCGTAGGCGGAGTTGATCTTCTGCGGCCCCTGGCCGGGCACCTCGGCGAGGGTGTCGCGCGGGATCGAGAGCTTGCGGAAGGTGCCGCCGCCGGCGCGGATGAGCATGATCGTGTCCGAGCGAAACGGCCCGATGGTGCAGCTCGGGGCGGTCGCCCGGCCGCCACCGACCTCGTCCAGGCACTTCTTCGGCTGCGCCTCCGCGGGCCCGGCGAAGGCGCCGGAGCGGATGTCGGTCCCCAAGACCAGGATCGTCTGCGGGTTGAAGGCCATGAACGGGTTGCCGTCGAGCACCCCGGAGACCCCGTCGGCGAGCTTGGACTTCTGGATCTGCGCCGAGACCATGAAGGCGAGGATCGAGATCGCGAACCAGGCCAGGGCGGCGATCCCCACCCACTTCAGGACCCGGCGGGCGGTCGAGGTCTCGCCCGGGGCGCGCGGCTCGCGCTCGGTCTTCTTCGGAGATGGGCGCTTGGGCCCACCCACCTTGTCGCGCAGCGAGCCGAGCTCGGGCTTGCGCAAGCGGCTGAGCAGCCCGGGGCGCGAGCGGTAGACCTTGTAGTCGGGCCGCTCGGGCGGGCCCCCCTCGTCTGCGGGCGACATCGAGTTCAATACTGCCGCATGAGCACTACGGTGGGCGTCGACCTTGGTGGTACGAAGATGCTGGTCGGGGTCGTCGGCCCCGACGCATCCGTGCTCCACCGCTCCACCGAGACCCGCTACGGCGACACGGCGGAGTCGATCATCGCGCGGCTCGAGACCGAAGTGGGACTGGCCCTCGCCGAGCACCCGGATGCCGCGGCGGTCGGGCTGGGCGTTCCCTGCACGATCGATCGCGCCCGAGGGCTGGCGATCTCTGCGGTGAACCTTCCCCTCGTCGACGTGCCGATCCGCGACCTGATGGGAGCGCGGCTTCAGATGCCGGTCTTCCTCGACAACGACGCCAACCTCCACGCCCTGGCCGAGCACCGCTTCGGCGTCGCCAGGGGCGCGCGCAACGTCGTCTTGCTGACGATCGGCACCGGCATCGGTGGGGGCCTGGTGCTCGACGGCGAGCTCTTCCGAGGCTCCTCGGGCGCCGGCGGGGAGATCGGCCACGTCGTCGTCAAGTCCGATGGCCCGCGGTGCCAGGGCAACTGCCCGAGCCGCGGCTGCGTCGAGACGATGGCGTCGGGGACGGCGCTGGCGCGGGACGGCCG
>JBKJZF010000114.1:0-4206 GCA_046715315.1 Solirubrobacterales bacterium
AGGCCGCCGGCCTCGCCGGCGCCCAGGCTCCGGCCGCGGCGTAGAGCCGGCGTCCACACCTACCAGCCCGGCAGCCCGGACCGTGGCACGCCAGCCTCGAGCCGTTCCCGGACGAGAAGTAGGCGCATCTCCATTGCGCCGTGGCGGCGCCGGCCGGGAAGGGCTGGGCAGGGGGGCGGTTGCGGGTGCTCGCCGCCGCAATTGCGACCCCGGCGCGACGAATGAAGGGTTGAACACCTATGCGGTGTCGAATCCATCAATCGACGCTGCGCTTCACCCTCGGTACCCTTACCCAGCCCGGAAGCGTCCCGCGCCATTCCGCCGCCGGCGCCGCCGGCGTCAGGCGATCTGCTTCTCCTCGCAGCCCTTGAGCTTGTCCTGGCCGTCGCCCTTGAGCTTGTCGGCCGCGGTGCTGCCGGCCAGGTTCTCGATCTGGGTGAGCGTGTCGAGGCCGCCGCCGCCCGTCTGCTGCGCACCGGCCTCGGCGAGGTCGACCTTGACCGCGGTCGTTGCCGTGCCGTAGTCGGCCGTGTCAGAGCCGTCGCCGCCGGCGATCTGGTCCCCGACGATGTCGTCGGCGCCGCCGTCGATGACGTCGTCGTCGGGGCCGCCGGAGAGGCTGTCGTCGCCGTCGAGGCCGAGGATTCTGTCGTCGCCGCCGGACCCCTGGATGTTGTTGGCGGCGTCGCTGCCGGAGAGGAGCGGATCGTCGAAGCCGGATCCGAAGATGCTCTCCACTCCGAGGATCAGGTCGCTGCCCTCGCCGGTGTCCTGCGCCCCGGCCTGGGTGAGATCCACGGTGACCCCGTTCGCCGCCAGGCCGAAGTTGACGATGTCGAAGCTGCCGCCCTCGCCGTCGAGCTGGTCGTCGCCGGTCCCCGGGGCGATGTTGTCGTCTCCCGTGCCGCCGACGAGGACGTCGTTGTCGGCGCCGCCGTCGAGGCTGTCTCCCTCAGTGCCGCCGGTGAGGAAGTCCATGCCCTCGAAGCCGGCCAGGTAGACCGGGTCGAGGGAGGCGATCCCGGTGGCGAAGCCGCCGTCGGCCGCCAGCGTGTCGTTGCCGAGCAGCCCGAGCCCCTGATAGGACTCGACGCCCGTCGCCGTCATGTCGGCGTCGACGGTCGGAGCCTCGCTGGCGTTGAGGTTGACGCCGCCGCTTCCCCAGACGACGTGGTCGTTGGCCGAGGAGCAGGGAGCGGTGGCGCAGCCATGGATCTCGAGCACGTCGAACTCGTTGCCGCCGCTGGCGAAATCCGCCGTCAGCTCGATCTCGTCCGAGCCGCCCGACTCGTCCGTCAGGCCCGGGGCGAAGGGTCCATTCCCCAGGGACACGGTCAGCTTCGTGTTCGAGCCCGAGCCGTCGGTGAAGGTGATGGTGTCGGCGGTGGCGACGGTGGCGCTGCCGCACTGCGAGCCGTTCACCTGGATGTTGTCGGGCTGAGAGTTGTCCCGCCCGACGATCGCGGCGGTCGCGGCCGCGAAGTTGCAGTTGACGGCGGCGGGCGCCGGTGCGCTCGCAGCGAGTGACCCGATCGCCACGAGCGGCATGAAGAGGCCGAATCTCACCCTCCCGCTCGCGGTCCCAGTGTCCCACGGGCCGGACGGCCTGTCTAGCGGCGCCGGCCCGGCCCGGCCGCTCGTCTACGCCTGGGGCGGCGGGGGCGGCTGCTGCGCCGGGGGCTGTTGCTGGATCGGCGCGGGCGGGGGCGGCGACTGCGCCGGCTCGCCCAGCCCGGGAGTGCCGCCGTGCGTCGCCTGGTCGACCATGTGGACGACGTCCTCGGGGTCGGCGACCCCGGTGAAGACGAAGTTGTAGTCGTCGCCTGCGGCGGTGTCGAAGTCGACGTCGCCGATCTGCAGGATCCGCTGGAAGACGCCCTGGTGGAAGTTGACGTTCTGAACCCGCTCCAGGCGCGTCTCCTGGATCGTCCGCGAGACGATCCCCCGCTTGATGTTGAGGCGACGGTCGGTGATCGTGTAGCTGGTCGCGACCCGCTTGACGAAGCCGATGAGGATGGTCAGCGTGACGCCGACGATCGCGATGACGGTGGTCGTCCCGGTCTCGTCGGTGATCAGCTTCACCGCGAGGGAGATCAGGGCCGTGGCGATGATGCCCTTCAGGTAGAAGTCGAGGATCGAGCGCCAGGAGGGGTGGCCCTCGTAGAGAACGCGCTCCCCCGGCTGCAGCTTCGGTGCCATCGGCGCGATCCTAGCCGCTCGGCGAGGACTAAGGGGTGTCGATCACCGATGTCGCCATCCGCGCCCACGCCTAGCCTGCGGGACATGGCCATCGCCCGGGTCGAGCCGCTGACAACCGCCCGCTCCCTGCGGGGGCCGTTCGACTACCTGCTGCCCGAGCGCCTCGCCGAGGTGGGGGTCGGCAGCGTGCTCCTGGTCCCCTTCGGCCCGCGCCGCTTGCTGGGCGTGGTCGTCGAGGTCGCCGAGCGCAGCGAGCTGCCCCCGGAGCGCCTCGCGGAGCCGATCAAGGCCCTCGAGGCCGGCGTCACGCCCGAGCTCATCCGCCTCGGCCTGTGGACGGCTCGGGAGTACTGCTCGACCCCGGCCCGCGGGCTCGAGTTGGTGCTGCCGCCGGGCACCGTCGCGGGGCGGCGTCAGCCTGGTCCCAAGCGCGAGCTGCGGGCGGCCATGGCCCCGGCCGGCCACGCCGCTCTCGACGACGGGGAGCGCCTGGGATCCCGGCAGCGCGGCGTTCTGGTCGCGCTCGCCGAGGCGCCCGGTGAGCTCGCGGCGAGCGCGCTCGCCGAGCGTTGCGGCTCCGACCGCGCCACCCTGCGGCGGCTCGAGGCCCGCGGCCTGGTCGAGCTGTGCGAGGTTGAGGTCCGCCGGCGCCCCGCGACGATCTCGGTCGGGGCGCCCGCCCGACCGGTCGAGCTCAACGGGGCACAGCGCGACGCGGTCGCGGAGATCGTCGCGGCGCTCGACGGCGAGCCGCGCGAGCTCCTCCTCCACGGTGTCACCGGGTCGGGCAAGACCGAGGTCTATCTCGCCGCCGCGGAGGCGGCGCTGGAGCGGGGGAGGGGCGTGATCGCGCTCGTTCCCGAGATCGCCCTGACCCCGCAGACCCTGGGTCGTTTTCGCGGCCGCCTCGGCGAGCGGGTCGCGCTCTTGCATTCGCGTCTGACCCCCGGCGAGCGCCGGGACGAGTGGCTGCGCCTGCGCAGCGGCAAGGCCCGGGTCGCGGTCGGCCCGCGGTCGGCCGTGTTCGCGCCGATCGAGGGGCTCGGGCTGATCGTCGTCGACGAGGAGCACGAGGCCTCCTACAAGCAGGAGAGCGATCCCCGCTACGACGCCCGCGACGTCGCCAGCCACCGCGCCTCGGAGACGGGGGCCGTGCTCGTGGCCGGCACCGCGACCCCCCGGCCGGAGAGCTGGGTGCGCCTCGAGCGCCTCGAGCTCCCCGCGCGAGCCGATTCCCGCCGGCTTCCGGAGGTGGAGGTGCTCGACATGCGCGAGCGCTCCGGTCGCTCGGGGCCCGTGCATCCGCGCACCCGCGAGGCGCTGGCGAGCGTAACCGCCGCCGGGGGCAAGGCGATCGTGATGCTGAACCGCCGCGGCTGGTCGCCGTTCTTGGATTGCCGCTCCTGCGGACGGGCCTTCGGCTGCCCATCCTGCGACGTCTCGCTGGTCGTCCACTCCGACGAGCTGCGCTGTCACCACTGCGGCCACCGCGAGCAGCTGCCCGGGTCCTGCCCCGACTGCGGGTCGGTAACCCTGGCGCGTCACGGCGCCGGCACCGAGCGGGCGCACGAGCTGATCTCCGAGATCGTCGCCCCGGCGCCGGTGTTCAGGCTGGACTCGGACACCGCCGCCGGCGCCGGCGGGCACGGGGCGATCCTGGCCCGCTTCGACGCGGCCGACACCGGGGTCCTGCTCGGCACGCAGATGGTCGCCAAGGGCCATGACTTCCCGGAGGTGGTCCTCGGCGTCGTGCTCGACGCCGACGCGACGCTGCGCTTCCCCGACTTCCGCGCGGAGGAGCGGACCTTCTCGCTGGTCGCCCAGCTCGCCGGCCGCAGCGGTCGCGGCGACGGCGGCGGGCGGGTCCTGGTGCAGACCCTCGCGCCGGACGCCGACGCCATCCGCCACGCCGCCAAGCACGACGCCGCCGGGTTTCTGGCCGGAGAGCTCGAGCGCCGTCGCGCCCTCGCCTACCCGCCGTTCTCCCACCTGCTGCGGGTGCAGACC
>JBKJZF010000115.1:0-8061 GCA_046715315.1 Solirubrobacterales bacterium
ACGGCGGACTACCTCGCCGGCCTGCGCCGCTGGGGCGACTTCGGCATCGACCGCGAAGAGATGCTGGAGAGGCTCACGGGCTCGGGCGCCGCCGACGCCCAGGCGGCGCTTCGCGCCTTCTACGAGATCTATGCCGCCAAGCAGCAAAAGCCGCGCTGGGGCGACAAGACACCGGGCTACGGGGTGCAGATGCGCCGGATCGCGCGGACCCTCCCCGAGGCGCGCTTCGTCCACCTGATCCGCGACGGCCGCGACGCCGCCCTGTCCCGGGCGCGGGCCTCCGGCAAGAGGGTGCGTCCGCAGAAGGCCGCCGCGCGCTGGCGCGAGCGGATCGAGCAGACGCGCGCCCAGGCCGCCCGCGTGCCCCACTACTGCGAGGTGCGCTACGAGGATCTGGTCCGCGAGCCGGAGCCCACCCTGCGCCGGATCCTCTCCCTCGTCGAGTTGGACTGGGACCCGGCGATCCTGCGATATCACGAGCGGGCGGCCGGGCGCCTGGCCGAGATGGACCGAGACCTGCCCGCGATCGGGGGCAAGGGCCATCGCCCGGCCGAGAAGCGAGTCGGAAGCCACGCGATGACGAAGCGCCCCCTGGACCCGACCAGGCTCGCCCGCTGGCGCGAGGAGATGAGCGTCGCCGAGCTGGCCGAGTTCGAGGCCGTCGCCGGAGACCTGCTCGCCGAGTTGGGCTACGAGCTCGGCAGCCCCACGCTTTCAGCATGAGCGAGCCGGTGTCGAGCAGGCCGATGCGCAGCGACGCCAACCGGCTGCCCACCGTCCACGTCGCAACGGTCCATTGGCGCGACGACCGCTTCGTCGACGTGCAGCTCCGCTTCCTCCAGCGTTTCGTCCAGCCGCCGCTGCGCGTCTACGCCTTCCTCAACCATCTACCGGAAGGCCACGAGGGTAAGTTCTTCTACGCGTCGAGCGCGCCGCTCAAGTCGCATGCGGTGAAGCTGAACCTGCTCGCGGACATGATCTGCTTCGCCGCCGACAGCGACGACGACTGGCTTGTCTTCCTCGACGGCGACGCTTTCCCGGTGGCGCCGGTGCGACCGGCGCTCGCCCACCCGCTGAGCGTGCACGGGCTCGTGGCCGTGCGCCGGGAGGAGAAGGGCGCCCACCAGCCGAGCCCCTGCTTCTGCGTCACCACGGTTGGCCTGTGGCGCCGCCTTGGGGGGGACTGGCAGCGGATCGGCCGGCCCACGAACGAGAACCGCGCCCAGCGCTCCCCTTCGGCTGACGTCGGCGGCCGGGTCCTGCGGGCGCTCAACCGCGAGGGCATCGAGTGGCACCCGCTGCTGCGCACGAACACCTGGAACCCGCATCGGCTTTTCCACGGCGTCTACGGCGACCTCGTCTACCACCATGGCGCCGGCTTTCGCCCGCGGATCGACCGCGCCGACCGGGCGCGCCTGCGCGGGTTGCGCGGGCGCTTCTCCGCAAGGCTCGCCGACCGCCTGCCCAAGTCTGGGTTGGGGCGCGCCCTGCGCCGGCGCCTCCACCCTGTCCAGCGGTTGAAGCGCGAGATCCTCGTCGAGCAGGACCGGCTCGATGACGGGCTCTACGATCGCATCGCCGCCGACGATCAGTCGCTGTTCGCCGAGCTCGCGTCGGGGTGTCGGCCAGGGCGGCGAGCAGGGCCGCGTTGAGCGCCGCCGACGCTCGGCCCCAGCGCCTGCCGGAGGTCGTGCTGGTGCTGGGCATGCACCGCAGCGGAACCTCGGCGGTCACCGGCCTGCTCGAGGAGCAGGGGATGTGGACGGGTGAGCCACCCGCGGCGACCGTCCACAGCCCGCGGGGGACCCGCGAGAACCGGCGCATACGCAGGCTGCACGAGCGCATTCTCAGGCAGAACGGCGCGACGTGGTGGCGCCCCCCGGCGGGTCCCGTCGCGCTGCGCCCTGGCCACCGCGCCCGCCGCGACGCGATCCTCTCCGAGGCGGATCGCCCGACGGCCGTGGTCAAGGACCCGCGCATCCTGCTCCTGCTCGAGCTGTGGCGCGACCTCGCGGTGCGCAGGATCGGCGTGATCCGCAACCCGGTATCGGTGGCGCACTCTCTGCTTGCGCGGGGTGCCCCGGCAACCGACCTGGGCTTCGCCGGTTGCGTCGAGCTGTGGAAGCACTACTCGGGGGAGCTGCTCACCGAGCTCGAGCGCGACCCCTTCCCGGTCGTGGACTTCGATCGCGGGGCCTTGCCGGAGCAGGTCGCCGCGGCGCTCGGGCTCATCGAGCTGCCGGCGGCCAGGCCGCTCACGTTCTTCGACCCCGGAGCCGTGCGCCACGCCGCGGCGGACTGGCGCGGCCGAACCGGCGACCGGGAGGCGATCGACCTGTGGGACCGGCTCGAGCGCTTCGCGCGCCGCCACGGCCCGGGGCGCGCGACATCGCCCGGCGGGAAGCGAAAGCGAGAACGGTGATGTCCTCGCGCGGGCATCTACCATCCCCCGGGTGAGCGCGCAGCCGGACACGCGCGGGTCTCGTATCCGCGATCGCGGGCGGGCGGCAGGACCGCTTCCAGGGCCGGGACCCAGCGTTCCCTACGACCGCGACGCGTCGATCGCCCAGCTTTTCGAGGCGGTGGCGGCCCGTCGCGCCGGGGCGATCGCGGTGGAGCAGGGGCCACGCGCGCTCACGTACGCTGAGCTCGACTCGGCGGCCAGCCGCGTGCCGGGGCTGCTTCAGGAGCGCGGCGTAGCTCCCGGTGACGTCGTCGGCGTCGCGATCGAGCGCTCGCCCGATGCGATCATCGCCTTCCTCGGGGTGCTGAAGGCGGGGGCCGCCTACCTCCCGCTCGAGCTCGATCATCCGCCCGCCCGGTTGGCGCTCATGCTCAGGGACACACGAGCCGCAGCGGTGCTCGCCCTGGGCAAGGGCCTGGACCGGCTCGCCGCGATGGACCTCCCCGCCCCGGTGCTCGACCTCGACGCCCCCCGACCGCCGGGCGAGGATCGCGCCGGACCCCGAGCGGGGCCGCAGAGCGTCGCCTACGTCATGTACACGTCGGGGTCAACCGGGGTGCCGAAGGGGGTCGAGGTGCGCCATCGCGGCGTCGTCCGGGAGGCGCTCGGCAGCGGCTTCAGCCCGCTCTCGGCGGACGATGCCGTCCTCAGCGTGAACCCGCTCGTCTTCGACGGCTCGGTCCACGACGTCTACGCTCCGCTCCTGCAGGGCAGCCGGCTGGTCCTCACTCCGCCCGGGATCCCCTCGCCCGCGCTCCTGCGGCGACTGATGCGTGACCACGGCGTGACCGTCCTCGTCACCCCGACCGCCATCTTCCACGAGCTGGTCGACGCCGGGCTGGGTGGCTTGGAGCGCCTGCGCGAGATCTTCATCGGCGGCGACGTGCTCTCCCCCGAGCACGTGCGAGATGCCCTTGGCGACCTGCCCGGGTGCCACATCCACAACTGCTACGGGCCGACGGAAACCACCTGCGACGCCTGCGCGCACGAGATTACCGATCCCGGGATGGTCGGCGAGCGAGTGCCGATCGGCCGTCCCCTGCCGAACACGCGCGCGTACGTGCTGGACCGCGAGATGAAGCCGGTGGATCCGGGTGGCCAGGGCGAGCTGTACCTGGGGGGCGACGGGCTGGCGCGCGGCTACGCCGGCCACCCCGAGCTCACCGCCGAGCGCTTCGTCGCCGACCCCTTCGACGCCAGCGGCCGCGAGCGGCTCTACCGGACCGGGGATCGTGTCCGCCTCCTTCCCGACGGGACCCTGGACTTCCTCGGCCGGCTCGACGACCAGGTCAAGATCCGCGGCTTCCGGATCGAGCCGGGCGAGGTCGAGGCGGCCCTGCGCGCGCACGGGGCCGTGTCCGGCGCCGCCGTCGTGGCGCGCGACGAGAACGGCCGCCGCAGGCTGGTGGCCTATGTCGTGTTCCGCGAGCGGGGGGTGAAGGCGGAGGAGTTGCAGCGGCATCTGGCTGCGCGTCTGCCCCGGTACCTGCTGCCGACCGAGCTGGTCCCCGTTGCGGCCCTGCCGCTGAACGCGAACGGGAAGGTGGACCGCGCCGCCCTGCCCGCGCCGCCGCCTCGCACGCCCGGCGACGGCCGCGCGCCGGAGACGGATGGCGAACGGCGCCTGGCGGCGATCTGGACGGACCTGCTGGACCTCGACGGGATCGCCGCCGCCGACGACTTCTTCGCGCTCGGCGGCGATTCGCTGCTGGTGATGCGCCTGCTCGCCCGGATCGCCACCGGCGAGGGGGTCGAGCTCTCGCCGGAGGCGGTCTTCGCCCATCCCACCCTGGCGGGCCTTGCGGCGGCGATCGAGGAGGGCAGCGCCGGCAGTGCCGTCCTGCCGCCGATCACGCGCGAGCGGCGGCCCTTCGCCCCGCTCTCCTTCGCCCAGGAACGAGTGTGGTTCCTGCAGCGGCTGGAGCCGTCATCTCGCGCCTACCAGTTCCAGGACCTGCTGTGGCTCGAGGGCGATCTCGACCGGGCTGCGCTTCGGCGCGCCCTCAACAGGATCGTGCGCCGCCACGAGATCCTGCGGACCACCTTTCCCTGGGGCGACGGGGGGCCGATCCAGGTGATCCATCCCGTCTGGCGGGTCCCATTGCCTTCCATGGATCTCACCCACCTGCCAGAGCCCGAGCGCGAGCCCGCGCTGCGCCAGCTGGTGGCCGAGCGGGTCAGCGAATCCTTCGACATCACCCGCCTGCCGCTGGTGCGGTGGAGCCTGTTCCGGCTCGGAACCCGGCGCCACGCGCTCCTGCACGTCGAGCATCACCTCGTTCACGACGGCTGGTCCTGGGCGGTCTTCCGGCGTGAGCTGGCCGAGCTCTACGCCGCGGTCGCAACCGGCCGCGACTCCCCGCTTCCCCGGCCGGCGATCCAGTTCGGCGACTTCGCCCGCTGGCAGCGCGCGGCGATCACCGGTGAGCTCGCCGAGGCGCAGCTCGAGTACTGGAGGAAGCGCCTCGGCTCGCCCCCGCCCCCCCTGGAGCTGCCAGCCGACCGGCCCCGTCCGCGCCGCCGGACCTTCCGCGGCGAGCGCCTCCACGCCGACCTTCCCGACGAGTCGGGGGAGCGCATCCGCGCGCTCGGCGCCTCCGTGGGCGCCACGCCCTTCATGGTCATGCTGACCGCGTTCTACGCGCTCCTGCGCGCGCTCACCGCCGAGGAGGACCTGTGCGTCGGCACCGGTGTCGCCAACCGCCGCAGGCCGGAGGCGGAGGGCCTGCTCGGGATGGTCCTGAACACGGTCGCCCTGCGCGTGGACGCGGGAGGCGACCCGACCGGGCGCGAGCTCCTGCACCGGGTGCGCGTGGCGGTGATCGAGGCACTCGCCAACCAGGACATACCGTTCGACTGGGTGGTCGAGGCCGTTGGCCCGCGCCGTGACCCAGGGCGGATGCCCCTGTACGACGTTCTCTTTTCCTTCGACGACTCGCCGCGTCCCCCGACCCTCGCCGCGGGACTCGGGATCGTCGCCGACGAGGGCGTTGCCAACCTCTCGGCCAAGGCCGACCTGAACGTGATCGTGATCAACCACCGCGAGGGAAGGGGTGGCGGCGTCGGCGGCCTGCGCCTGCTCTGGGAGTACAGCACCGACCTGTTCGAGCCGGAGACCGCAGCGGGCATGCTGGACGGCTATCAGGGCCTCCTGGAAGCGCTGGTGGCTGACTCCGATCGACCCCTCTCGAGCCTCGCCGACGCCGCCGGGGTCGTGGAAGAGCGCGCCGCGGAGCCCCTGGCTCCGAATGACCTCCCCTACGAGCGCGAGGCGACGATCGCGGAACTGTTCGAGGCACGGGCGGGCGAGCGCCCGGATGCGACGGCGCTCGAGTCCGCCGCGGGCACGATGTCGTACGGCGAGCTCGACCGCACGGCTAACCGCCTCGCCCACCGCCTGCGAGCGCTCGGGGTGGGCCACGAGACCCTCGTCGGCGCGTTCATGGAGCGCTCCCCGGAGCTCGTGGTCGCCATGCTCGGGATCCTGAAGGCCGGCGCCGCCTATGTGCCCCTGGACCCCGACTACCCGCCGGCCCGGCTGGGGACGATGCTGGACGACACCGCCGCGACGGTCGTGCTCACCCAGCCGGCGCTGGCCGAGCGCCTGCCGGACAGCGCGGCCGGCGCCCTGATCCTGGAGCCGGGCCTCGCCTCGCTCGCCGGCGAGCCGAGCGAGCCGCTGCAAGGGGAATCCGGGCCGGAGAGCCTCGCCTACGTCATGTACACGTCGGGCTCTACCGGCCGGCCGAAGGGCGTCGAGGCCCTGCAGCGCGGGGTCGTGCGGCTGGTGCGCGGGACCGACTACGCCAGCTTCGGCCCCGGGGAGACCTTCCTCGCCCTCGCCCCGGCCGCCTTCGATGCCTCCACCTTCGAGATCTGGGGTGCGCTTCTCAACGGTGCGCGGCTCGTGCTCGCCCCGCCCAGCCTCCCGACACTCGCCGAGCTGGGGCGGATCATCCGCCGCCACCGCGTCACGACCCTCTGGCTGGCGGCGGGGCTCTTCCAGGAGATGGTGGAAACGCATCCTGAGGACCTGCGCGGCCTGCGCCAGCTCCTCGCGGGGGGCGACGTCCTCTCGCCCATCCACGTCCGCCGGGCGCTCGAGGCCAATCCCGGCCTGCGGGTGATCAACGGCTACGGTCCCACGGAGGCCACCACGTTCGCCTGCTGCCACGAGATCACGGATCCGGCGGAGGTCACGGGACCGGTGCCGATCGGGCGGCCGATCGCGCATACGGTGATCCGGGTGCTCGACGAAGGGCTGGAGCCGGTCGCCGCGGGCTGCCCGGGCGAGCTCTTCATCGGCGGCGACGGCCTGGCTCGCGGCTACCACCGCCGCCCCGAGATCACCGCCGAGCGGTTCGTCGAGGACCCGCTCCGCCCGGGCGAGCGGCTCTACCGCACCGGCGATTCGGTGCGCTCCCGGCCCGACGGCACGCTCGATTTCCTGGGCCGGATGGACGACCAGGTCAAGATCCGCGGCTTCCGGGTGGAGCCGGGCGAGGTGGAGGTGGCGCTAGCCGAGCACCCGGAGGTCTCGGCCGCGGCCGTGGTCGCGCAGGGAAGTGGCGCCGGCGACAGACGCCTTGTGGCATTCGTCGTCCCAGCCGGCGAGGGCGGGGAGAGCGCTCCCCTGGAATGGCTCGCCGAGCGGCTTCCCGCCCACATGGTGCCGTCCGCCTGCGCGCGGGTCCCGGCCCTGCCCCTAACGCCGAACGGGAAGGTGGATCGTGCGGCCCTGGTCGGCCGGCGCGTCGCCGCGGAGGCAGCCGCCGGCGAGCCCGAGGCTCCCCGCAACGAGGCCGAGCGGCGGCTCGCCTCGATCTGGGAGCGGCTGCTCGGCGCGGGCCCCGTCGGCCGCCACGACGACTTCTTCGCGCTCGGCGGGCACTCGCTGATGACCCTGCGCCTGTTCGCCGACATCGAGGCCGAGTTCGGGCGCGAGCTGCCGGTGGCCGCGATCTTCGAGGCCCCGACCCTGGCGGAGTTGGCCGCCCGGATCGACACCGACGGCGCGGCGGCAGCCTGGCGGTCACTCGTGCCGATGGCGCCGGGCGGCGGCAAGCGCCCGTTCTTCTGCGTTCACGGGGCGGGCGGGAACGTGGCGGTGTTCGCGAAGCTCAGCCGCGCTCTCGACCCCGATCGTCCGTTCTACGGTCTCCAGTCGCAGGGACTCGACGGCCGGACCCGACCGCACGAGCGGATTGAGGACATGGCTGCCCACTATCTCCACGAGATCCGCACCGTGCAGCCCCGTGGTCCTTACCTCCTCGGCGGCATGTGCCACGGCGCCGTGGTGGCGCTGGAGATGTCCCAGCAGCTGCAGGCGAGCGGCGAGGAGGTGGCGCTGCTTGCCGTCCTCGACTCCAAGGCCCCGAGGCGGCGGCCGGCCGGAAGGCGCGGGCGGAGACGAAGGGCATCCCGCGCGCGCACCGCGCGGGATCGCGTGCGCCGGACGCTTCGCCGGCGCCTGCGAAGGGCGCGCCTGCTCGTGCGAAGAGCCCGCCGGCGCGGCTGGCGGGAACGGGGCCGCGCGGTCGGGCGCTTCCTCCATCCCGAGCGGCGCGCCACCGACAGGCGGATCAGGCGCGTCAACG
>JBKJZF010000116.1:0-10475 GCA_046715315.1 Solirubrobacterales bacterium
ATGGTGGACTTCGGCGAGTTCGGCGAGTACGCCAAGCGCAGCTGACCTGGCGCCGGGCCAAGCGCTAGCCGGACGCGGGCGATTGGGCGGCGGCCTGCGTCGGCGCCATCAGTGCGCCGATCAACCAGAACAGCGGGATGAAGCGATGACCCCCGCCACGAACATGAAGGCCAGGTAGAAGGCGACCGGGCGGGCGTTCAGCCAAGCCTGGCCGAAGACGTCCTCCCAGACCAGGCGTCGCCTACCCCGAGGTCGCGCAGCTCCGAGAGCAGGTCATCGACTGCCCCGCGCCGCACCCTCGCCGAGACGACCGCGTGGCCCGCTCGCGTCGCCGTCATCTCACGGACCCGGTCGACGCCCCTGAACCCGTCGAGCGCCCGCGCGGCGCGCGCCATCTCGGCCTGCTCCCCGAAGAGTTCCAGTTGGATCATCCGGCGCGCGACCCTGGCGCCTATGGCGGGCGTCGTCAGCCCGTCAGGTTTGAGGAATCCGCGAGGATACCCCGGTCGTGAGCTTCCTGGTCGCAGCGAACGAACTGCTCGCCGCTCGCGAGCAGATGGCCTTCACGCTGGGCTTCCACATCATCCTCGCCTGCCTCGGCGTCGGATTCCCGGCGCTGATGCTGATCGCCAACTACATCGGACTGCGCCGCAAGGATCCGGTCGCGCTCGAGCTGGCCCAGCGGTGGTCGAAGGTTGCGGCGGTCACGGTTGCGGTCGGCGCCGTCACCGGAACGGTCCTCTCGTTCGAGTTCGGCCTGCTGTGGCCCGAGTTCACCAGGCGCTTCGGGGAGGTCTTCGGCGTGCTGTTCACGATCGAGGGGATCTTCTTCTTCCTCGAGGCGATCTTCATCGCGATCTACATCTACGGCTGGAAGCGGATGTCGGGATGGGCCCACTTCTGGACGGGCGTGCCCGTCGTCATCTGCGGGATCGGCGGGGCGTTCTCGGTGGTGGCGGTCAACGCCTGGATGAACCAGCCGCAGGGCTTCACGCTGGGCGCCGACGGCGCCGTCACCGACGTGGACCCGCTGAAGGTGATCTTCAACGATGCGGTGCCCTACGAGGTCCCGCACATGATCCTGGCCGCCTATCTGGTCACCTGTTTCCTGGTCGCCTCGGTCTACGCGGTCGGGATGCTGCGCGGCCGCCGCGATCGCCATCACCGCCTCGGCCTGCTGATCTCGCTCACGGTCGGCTGCATCCTGGCCCCGGTCCAGTTCGTGGTCGGCGACACGGCGGCGCGCGAGATCGCCAAGGACCAGCCGATCAAGTTCGCGGCGATGGAGTGCGTGCAGACGACCTCAACCAACGTCACCGAGTACATCGGCGGGCGCTGTACCGATGACGGGGTCGAGGGGGGGATCGGGATCCCGGGGCTCGACTCGTGGCTGGTCGGCTTCAGCACCGACACCGAGGTGATCGGCCTCGACACCGTGCCCGTCAAGGACCAGCCGCCGGCAAAGACGCTCTTGCATTGGGCCTTCGACTTCATGGTCGGGGTCGGCTCGGCCCTGATCGGACTGGGGCTGTGGTTCGGGTTCGCCTGGTGGCGAAAGCGCGACATCCCGCAGACGAAGTGGTTCCTGCGCGCCGTCGCCGTCTCGGGGGTGGCGACCGTGCTTGCCATGGAGGCCGGCTGGATCGTGACCGAGGTGGGCCGCCAGCCGTGGATCGTCTACGAGGTGATGCGGACCGAGGACGCCGTCACCGGCGCCAGCGGGATCTGGGTGACCTTCGGCCTCGTGGTGGTCCTGTACACGGCGCTTGGGGCGGCGGCGATACTCGTTCTCCGCTCGATGGCGCGGCGCTGGCGCGAGGGGGAGTCGCTCGACTCCGACGTTCCCTACGGGCCCGGAGAGGGCGCACCCTCCCCGGTCGCGGGAGGCTCGGAGTGAGCACGGCCGACGCCGTCGCCGGCGTGCTCTGGGTCGGCGTCACCCTCTACGCGGTGTTCGGCGGCGCCGACTTCGGGGCGGGCTTCTGGTCGCTGTTCGCCGGGGGCGGGGAGCGGGGTAAGCGCGTGCGCTCGCTGATCGATTGGGCCATCGGACCGGTCTGGGAGTCCAACCACGTCTGGCTGATCTTCGTCCTGGTAGTGCTCTGGACCGCCTTCTCGGGCGCCTTCGCGGCGGTCTTCTCTACCCTGTTCATCCCGCTCAGCCTCGCCGCCTTCGGGATCGTGCTGCGGGGCTCCGGGTTCGCCTTCCACGGGCTCGCGCCCGGCCCTCGGGAGCGGCGCGTCTCCCAAGCGCTGTTCGGGCTCTCGTCCCTGCTCACCCCGTTCTTCATGGGCACCGTCGTCGGCGCCGTCGCCTCGGGCCGGGTGCCGCTCGGCAACGCCGAGGGAGATCCGGTGACGAGCTGGCTCAACGCTGCCTCGCTGCTGACGGGCGCCCTGTTCGTCGCCACCAGCGCCTACCTGGCGGCCGTCTTTTTGGTCAGCGACTCGCGCCGGGCCGGCGACGCCGGCCTCGAGCGCTACTTCACGGCGCGCGCTCTCGGCGCCGCCGTCGTGGCCGGTGCCCTCGGCCTGGCCGGGCTCTTCGTCTTCCGCGCCGACGCGCGCTACGTCTACGACGGCCTGGTCGGCGAGGCGCTGCCCCTGGTGATCCTCTCGGCCGTCTGCGGCCTCGGCGTCCTGGCGCTGCTGCGTGGTGGCGCGAACCGGGGCGCCCGCGTGCTCGCGGTGGGGGCGCTGGCGGCGATGATCTGGGCCTGGGGCGTGGCGCAGTACCCCTACCTGCTGCCCGAGACCCTGACGGTCTCGGCCGGTGCCGCCGACCCGGACACCCTGACCGAGGTGCTGATCGTTTTCGCCGCCGCCGTGCTGCTCGTGATCCCGTCGCTCGGCCTGCTCTACACGCTCACCCAGCGCAGCATCCTCGAAGGCGAGGTTGCGGCCCCCCGGCCGAAGGGCTCGGTCGAAAGCTGACCCACGGTCGTCTTCAGGACGGCGCTTCGGTGGCTCGGACCGGGGCGGGGATCAGCGCGGCTCCCGCGATCACGAGGGAGAAGGCGAGCATCCGCCCGGTGATCTCCAGCCCCCCCGTGCCAATCGGGTCGCGGAAGACGAGAATGCCGCCGATGATCGCCGTGAGGCTGGCCGCGACCGAGGTGAGCGCGATGACCTCGACGCCCGGGCCGATCTGCAGCGCTCGGGCCGAGGCATAGAAGGCGCCCACCGAGGCGACCACGGCTGCCCCGCTCCACGGGCTGATCAGCTCGAGCACCCCGTCGCCGACGGCGTCGGTCAGGTACTTGATCGCGATATCGGAGATGCCGAACAGCGCCCCGGCGGCAACCCCGAGCAGCAGGCCCTGCGCCGCCGGCGGGATGCGACGGTGGCCCGAGGTCGCGGCGACCGCGGTGGCGACGACGAGGACGCCGCCCTCGAGCGCGATCAGCGCCGCCGGGGCGTAGTCGGGCGTTGCGCCGCCGTCGGTCCCCGAGGTCAAGCCGATGATCGCGAGCCCCGCCGCCGTGACGATCACACCGGCCCACTGACGGCGCCCGAGCCGGAAGCCGAAGTAGCGCTCCGCGAACACGGCGAGGAACACCAGGCCGCCCGACAGCACAGCCTGAACGATCGACAACGGAGCGATGGCCAGGGCGCCGACGTGGAGCACCCAGGCGCCGATCGCGACCAGCCAGCCGACCGCGAACCACCTGGACCGGAAGAGGTCGACCGCGCTTCGCAGCGGGTGCCGGACCCGCACCGGGGGGGCGCGGACCGCGCCGCGCTGCTTGAGCAGAAAGGCGACGTTCGTCGCGACGGCGCAGGCCAGGGCGAGGCCGAGTCCGGCGATCACGCCGAAGACGTTACGGGGCGATCACGTTTTCTGGATCGGGGGGCGGTCTGGGGGCTCGCAGGAGACGGTCGGAGATGCCCTCAGGACACGGTCAGGTGACCGCCCTCGAGGAGCCGGCGGATCGTCCTCATGCCCTCGTCAAGGGGCAACTTTCGATCGGCCGACGCGAGGTCGCTACGAGACGGTGGCGGCCTCCCAGCGCTCGTAGAGCTCTGCGAGCGCGCGCTTGGCGGCCTCGTGGCGCTCTGCGGCCTGCTTCGCCTTGGCGGGGCTCGACCAGGCGGCGGGATCGGCCAGCTCCTCCTCGATCCCGCGCAGATCTGACTCGGCGCTCTCGATCTGCTGCTCCAGCTCGCCGACCCTCCGCAGCGCGTTCTTCGACGGCCCACCGGAGCCGTGGCGCTTGGCGGCCCCGCCCGGGCGGGCCGGCTTGGCCGCCGAAGCCGCCTCACGCTCGGCCACCTCACGCTCGCCGCGGGTCCGTTCGTAGTCGGCCCAGCCGCCCGGGTGGCTGCGCAGCTCGCCGCCGTCGCAGACGAGGGTCCGGGTGCCGACGGCCTCCAGCAGCGCCCGGTCGTGAGAGACGAGGATCACCGCCCCCTCGAAAGCGGCGAGCGCGTCCTCCAGCGCCTCGCGGCTTTCGATGTCGAGGTGGTTGGTCGGCTCGTCGAGGATGAGGACGTTGGCGCCGGAGGCGACGAGGATCGCCAGCGACAGCCTTCTCTGCTCACCGCCGGAGATGTCGTCCAGAGACTTGTTGACGTCGGAGCCGCTGAAGAGGAAGCCGCCGAGCAGATCGCGCACCTTCTGCCCGCTGAGGCCGGTCTCGCGCTGCGCCGCCTCCAAGACCGTGCCGTGGCCCGCCCCGGTCTCCGAGTGCTGGGAGAGATAGCCGAGCTGGACGTTGTGGCCGACCCGAACCGTCCCCGCGGCGGGCTCGCGGCGGCCGGCCAGGGTGTCGATCAGCGTCGTCTTGCCGGCGCCGTTGGGGCCGACGAGGACGACGTGCTCGCCGCGTTCGAGCTGCAGGGCGGCCCCGGAGAGCAGGATTCGGCCGGGCACCTCGATGCGCGCGTCCTGCATCTTCAGCACGAATCGGCCAGCCCGCTGAGGCGGGTCGAACGAGAAGCGCAGGCTGCGGTGGTCGCGGGGGTCGCGGGTGACGGCGTCGCGCTTGACCCGCTCGATCTGCTTCAGCTTCGACTGCGCCTGCCTGGCCTTCGTCGCCTTGTAGCGGAAGCGCTCGACGAAGCGCTCCATCCGCTCGATCTCGGCCTGCTGGCGTTCGATCGCCCGGCCGAGGGCCAGCTCGCGCGCGGCTTGCTCCTTGCGCCAGGCGTGCCATGGGCCCTTGAAGAACCTCGCGCGCCCAGCCTCCAGCTCGAGAACCGAGGTTCCGACGGCTTCGAGGAACCAGCGGTCATGGGCGACCAGGACGACCGCGGCGTCGAGGCCGCACAGGTATCCCTCCATCCACTCCAGCGAGGGGATGTCGAGATGGTTGGTGGGCTCGGCGAGCAGCAGCAGGTCGGGCCGCGTGGCGAGCGCCCGCGCCAGCGAGGCTCGCGTCAGCTCACCTCCGGAGAAGGTCTCCAGCGGCCGCTCTGCCTGTTCATCGTCGAACCCGAGCCCGCGCAGGACCGCGAGGACATCGTCGCGCCAGCGGTATCCCCCAGCGTGGTCGAGCCGCTGCTGCGCGCCGGCGTAGGCGCTGAGCGTGTCCTCGTCGTGGCTGCCGTTCGACATCGCCAGCTCGAGCCGCTCGAGCTCTGCCTCGATCAAGAGCATCTCCTCGCGCCCGCTGAAGACGTAGGAGCCGAGCGAGAGCGTGCGCTCTCGTGGCGGCCGCTGGTCGTGCAGCGCGATCCGCGCGCCCTTCTGCAGGACGAGATCGCCGGATTCCGGGGAGAGCTCGCCGTTGAGGACCCGCAGCAGCGTCGATTTCCCGGCCCCGTTTCGCCCCGAGAGCGTCATCCGCTCTCCGGGCTCGAGCTTGAAGGAGGCATCGGCGAACAGCGGTTTTCCACCGACGTAGACGTCCAGTGCGGATGCGATCGCGACTGCCACCATGAGAGGGTAGGGGTAGACCCCTACCCGAGGAGGAACCAGATGGCAGACAGCGTCTACCGCGTCACCGAGGTGATCGGCGTCAGCTCCGATTCATGGGAGCAGGCGGCCCGCAATGCGGTTGAGGCGGCCGGCCAGTCCGTGCGCGGACTGCGGATCGCCGAGGTCGTTCGCCAGGACGTGACGATCGAGGACGGCAAGGTCTCCGAGTTTCGGGTTCGCCTGGGCATCTCGTTCAAGTACGACCGAGGCGAGTAAGGCCCGGAACCGGCTGCGCGATTTCCTCACCCGGATCGCGCAGCCGTTCGAGGCGGCTGACGACGCTCTTGTTGTCCTCCGCGGACACGGAGGCCGACCCTACCGGGGTAGCCTGTCGCCATGCCCGTGAATCGGGACGCTCGCGCGTCGCTGGGGGATCGCGTCGAGCGGGCGCTGGAGGAGCGCGCTGACGCCGAGCGCGAGATTGAGCGCGGCGAAGCCGAGTCCGGCCGAGCCGCGAGCCTGCGCCAGACGGCGTTCTGGCTGGCCGTCACCGGCGTCTCCCTGTACCTGGTCGCCCCGAGCCTGATCGACGTCTTCGGCTCGGTCGACGAGCTCAACCGGATCCAGCCGGTGTGGCTGGCCGCGATGGCGGGGCTGCAGGCGCTGGGGTTCGGCTTCCTCTGGGTCGTGCAGCGCCTGGCGCTCCACAATCCTCCCTGGGGCCCGGTGATCGAGTCACAGCTGGCCGGCAACGCGCTCTCCAAGATCGCCCCGGGCGGGGGCGCGCTGGGCGCGGCCCTGCAGTACCGGATGCTGGTCGAGGCGGGGATCGAGCGCGCCCGCGCGGTCGCGGGGATCACCGCGGTCAACCTCCTGACGTTCGCCGTCGTCCTCGCCCTGCCGGTGCTCGCGCTGCCGGCCTTCGTCCGCGGAGCGGTCAACCGCGGGCTCGTCGAGGCCACCCTGATCGGGCTCGGCGTGTTTGCCGTGCTGCTGGTGGTGGGGACGTTGATGCTCGCCTTCGACGGGCCGCTGAGCTGGGTCGGCCGCCAGGTTCAGCGGCTGCGCAACAGGCTCCGGCGCAGGGCCGAGCCGCTGCGCCACCTTCCGGAGCGCCTGCGGCGCGAGCGAGATCGCCTGCTGGCGACGCTCGGGCCGCGCTGGAAGGCCGCGGTCGCGGCGACCGTCGCCCGCTGGGCCTTCGACTACGCGACCCTGCTCGCGGCGCTCGCCGCCGTCGGCTCGACGCCGCGCCCGGCGCTGGTCCTGCTGGCGTTCTGCGCGGCCCAGGTGCTGGCACAGGTTCCGGTCACCCCGGGAGGCCTCGGCTTCGTCGAGGCGGGGCTCACCGCGACCCTCGCCCTCGCCGGGGTCGGCGCTTCGGACGCCATCCTGGCGACGCTCGCCTACCGGCTCTTCTCCTACTGGCTGCCGCTGCCCGTGGGGCTCGCCGCCTACACGCTGCACCGACGACGCGTAGCCAGGGCGACGCCGTGAGCGACTCGGTCACCTACGTGGGCCACGCGACGGTGCGCCTCGAGCTGGACGGAACGACGCTGCTCACCGATCCCCTCCTGCGCGGGCGCTTCCTCCACGTTCTCCGGCACGCTGCCGAGCCCGCCCCCGGCACGCTTTCCGACGTCGACGGGGTGCTGGTGTCACACCTGCACCCGGACCACCTCGACTTCGCCTCGATGCGGGCGCTCGGCCGCGAGACCGAGCTGGTCGTTCCCGCGGGCGGCGGGCGGATGCTGCGCAGGCGGGGGTTCAGCCGGGTGACCGAGCTGCGGCCCGGGGAGACGACGCGCGTCGGCTCGGTCGAGGTCGTCGCCACCCCGGCGGCTCACGATGGCCGCCGCTACCCGCTCGGGCCCCGGGTCGAGGCGCTCGGCTTCGACCTCCGGGCGCCGGCCTCACGCGTCTACTTCGCCGGGGACACCGACCTGTTCGAGGAGATGAGCGAGCTCGCGGGAGGGGTCGACCTGGCGCTGCTTCCGATCGGCGGCTGGGGGCCGCGGCTGCGGGCCGGCCACCTCGACCCCCGCGGGGCTGCCGAGGCGGCGGCGATGATCCGTCCGCGGATCGTGGTGCCGATTCACTGGGGGACCTACCTGCGAGCCGGGCTCGATTCCGGCCGGCTCGGCGATCCGCCCCGGGAGCTGGTGGCCCAGCTAGCCGACCTCGCCCCGGCCGTCCAGGCGCGGGTGCTGGCGCCCGGCGAGTCGCTGACGCTCGGCTAGCGGGGTGAAGGTCCCGCCGCCGGGCGGCCTAGATTTCCGCTTGACCCACCCACTCGGGGACCGAATGAAAGGAGCAGCCATGGAGAGCTCGATGACAGGGAGTCCCAGCACGGTTCCGCCGGCCGAGGCCGCGGAGGCGCTGCGCGGGGTCTCGCGGCTGTGGTGGCTGTGGATCGTCTTCGGCATCGTCTGGGCGCTGATCGGCCTCTCCATCCTGCAGTTCGACCAGGCCTCGATCACCACGGTCGGCGTGATCGTCGGCGCGATGTTCCTGGCGACGGGCATGCAGCAGTTCGTGATCGCCGGCCTCGTCGACGAGCACAAGTGGTTCTTCGTCCTCTTCGGAGCCCTGTTCGTGATCGCCGGCGTGATCGCCCTGATCAGCCCCGAGAACACCTTCGCCGCGCTCGCGGACATCCTCGGCTTCCTCTTCCTGATCGTCGGCACCTTCTGGGTGATCCAGGCGTTCGCCTCCCGGGAGGGAAACGAGCTCTGGGCGTTCGGCCTGATCGCCGGGATCCTGATGATCGTGCTCGCCTTTTGGACCGCGGGGCAGTTCTTCATCGAGAAGGCCTATGTGTTGTTGGTCTTCGCAGGGATCTGGGCCCTGATGACGTCGGTCACCGATTTCATCCGCGCCTTCCAGATCCGCAAGCTGGGGAAGATGGTCTAGCGGGCCACCCGCAGCTTGATCGCCTCGATCTGACGCTGGCCGTAAGAGCCCGGGAACACCGGGCCGGCGGCGCTGATCTCGTCGCCGATCCCGGGTAGGGGCTGCGGACGCAGGTCGCGGCGGACGTCGATTACCGAGATTCCCGGCGCGGTGACGCTCTGCCGGCTGGCGAGGACGAAGTGCGCGTCGCCGTCCCCGTCGGGATCGACCGCCTCGACGTAGACGATCCGCCCGTAGGCGCTGCGGCAGTTGTCGACGCCGGCGGGGCAGCCGACCGGCCGAACGCCTGGATCGCGGGACGGGGGAGGGGCGGGGGCCGGCGAGCCCTGGGTTGTCGTCGCCGTCGATGTGGCCGGCTCTGCCTCGCGGTCGGCGCCGCTGCCGCAGCCGGCCAGCGCAACGGCTGCGAGGCAGGCGAGGTGGGGGGACGCTCTAGCTCGGCGCCTCGGTCTCACGTCGCTTGAAGTACTCGTCGGGAGCCTGGGGCACGATCGGCACCGTTCCGTTCGCCTGCTTCGGGAGTTTTTGCTCGAGCAGGTCGGTCGCCTGCGTGGAGTCCGAGCCCGGAATCGTCGTGTCGTCGCTGGTGGGCCTGCCGGTCGCGTTTGCGATCAGCACGATCGCCACCGCGAAAACGAGCCAGGCACCGAATACCCAGCGAGCATGTCGGGCGGTGAACCCACCCAGTCGGTAGAGCGGTCCGGTCACCGGCTAGTGCTCGCCGCCCTCGACGAGGCGCTCCCACTCGTCGCCGAGCCGTCCCAGCTCCGAGGCCGAGAAGTGCGAGAGGAAGAGGTTGCGGACACCGTCGAGGTGGGTCGCCCGCGCCTGGGCGAAGCGCTCGGCGCCGAGGTCGGTGAGCGCCGCGAAGGAGCCGCGGGCGTCCGAGGGACAGCGGATGCGCTCGACCAGCCCCTCGCGGCACATGCGGTCGACGAGGCGGGTGAGGCCGCTGGGGGAGAGGACGATCGAGGAGGCCAGCTCCGACATCCGCAGGCGGCGCTCGGGGGCGTCGGCGAGCTGGACCAGCACGTCATAGGCCGAGAGGGAGAGCGCGTGGGCGTCGTGGAGGTTGGCGTCGAGCTCGCGGATCAGGTGCCGGTGGGCGCGGAGAAAGCCGCGCCAGGCCCCCAGCTCCGAGTCGGTCAACTCGTCCGCCTGCGGCGGCGGAGAAGCCGTTGACTGTGCAATCACCGATGCGAGTGTATCGGCGGCGATCTCGCCCCCGCGACGGCCAGCGCAACCCCGAGGCGGAGGGGCAGAAGTGCCAAGAGCCAGGAGAGCCCGTTGGCGCCGGAGCGCCACAGGGGGTCGCTGACGACCCCCCACCAGTAGGGGGTCAGGTGCACCGCCCGCAGGCCCAGCACCGTCGCCGTCCCGGCCACCATCGAGGCGGCGGGGGCCGCGGCGCTGCGGCGGATGGCGATCACGGAGCTGATGGCGACGATCGCGAACCCCAGCGCCCCGATCGCGTCGGCGCTGGCCGGCAGCTCCCTCGCGGGCTGGTTGAGGCCGTGGTCGAGCGTGTGTGCGACCAGGGCCGCCATCAGCAGCAGGTTGAGGCGTGCAAGGGATGTCATCCGCGTGTACCTACGGCCGCGCGGGCGCGGCCGATCATGGGCTCTCGCGCGACGCGAACTCGCCGCGCGAGCACGATTCCAACAGCAGCCGGGCCCGGGGCGGCCCCTCGTCGTCCACCTCG
>JBKJZF010000117.1:0-3419 GCA_046715315.1 Solirubrobacterales bacterium
GGATTGGCCCTTTGCGCGATTCACCACCTCGCCTACGATCGAAACCTGCTCGGAATCGACCCCGGTGGCGTCGTTCACATCTCTCGGGCCGTCCGGGCCGAAGAGGACGGACCGATGCTGCGCGAGGGGATCCAGTCGTTCCACGGCAAGGCCATCACCCCGCCCTCAACCGCAAGCGACAGACCCGATCCCGAGCGGCTCGCAATGCGTTTCGACCGCTTCGGCGAGCTGGACGCCGCGTAAGGCCTGACGAACCCGCGGCTAACCGGTCGCGATCTGCGCGTTCTTGAGTGCAACACCGGTGCTACACTTTCGCCCGCATGCCTACCAAGCGACGCCGCCACGCCGTGACCGAGACCCCGCCCGTGAAGAACGCGCTCGACGAACTACGCCGAGAGCTGGGTTCAGACCGCGTGCCGCTGTCGGAGCTGGTGGTCCTCGGAGCGCAGCAAAAACTCGCCCGCCTGCGTGCCGAAGAGGTCCGCGCAGTTGAGCTGCGCCAGGGCCTTGCCGCGCGGATTCGCTCGCGCAACCTGCCTGTCAGCCCGGAAGCCGCCGACGAGGTGCGTCGCTCGGGCTGGGCACGCGAGTGAGCGCCACGCTCCTGATCGATAACTCCGCCTGGGCGCGACTTGCGCAACCGGGCCTTTCCGAGAAGCGCTCGGAGGAGATTGCGGTTCAGCTGGAGGCGGGCGAGATTGCGGTGTGTCTGCCCTTCCTGCTGGAGGCCGGCTATTCGGCGCGCAGCTCCCGGCAGCACGACGAGGTGCTTGACGCGCTCCGGGTACTTCCGTATGCAGGCGTAGATGAGGGCGTCGAAGAGCGCGCGATCGACACCCAGCGCCAGCTTGCTCGGGCAGGGCATCACCGCCTCCCTCCTGTCGACATCCTGATCGCCGCCCTTGCCGACCACCACGGCCTCGGCATCCTGCATTACGACAACGACTACGAGCTGATCAGCGCAACCACGGACCTCGCGTTTGAGAGCGTCTGGCTGGCCGAGCGCGGGAGCCTCTGAGTCGGACTCAAATATGGTGGCCGCGATGGCTCAAGCGGCACAGGGCGCGGTGCTTGTCACCGGGAGCTCGACCGGGATCGGCCGGGCGTGCGCGCTGCGCCTGGACCGCGACGGCTTCGACGTCTTCGCCGGGGTGCGCGCGGATGCCGATGCCGAATCGCTGCGATCGGAGGCCTCCGATCGCCTCTCAACCCTGAACGTCGACGTCTCCGGGCAGGCGACGATCGAGGCCGCGGCCGAGCGGATCGCCGGGGCCACCGGCGGACGGCTGGCCGGCCTCGTCAACAACGCCGGGATCGCCGTCGCAGGGCCGATCGAGGGCCTCGCCAGCGACGAGTGGCGGCGGCAGTTCGAGGTCAATGTCCTCGGCCAGGTCGCGGTCACCCGGGCGCTGTTGCCGATGCTGCGGGCGGCACGGGGGCGGGTCGTGTTCATGTCGTCGATCGGCGCTCGTGGCGCGCTCCCCTTCGCCGCTCCCTACAACGCCTCCAAGCACGCAATCGAGGCGGTCGGCGACTCGCTGCGCCAGGAGGTGCGCCCGTTCGGCGTCGGGGTCTCGATCATCGAGCCGGGGGCGATCGCCACCCCGATCTGGGAGAAGGGCAAAGCCGGCGCGGCCGGGGCCCGGGCGGCGATGAGCGACGAGGTCAGGGGCCTCTACGGCGAGGCCATGGACCGCTTCCAGGAACTGGCGATGAAGACGGGCGAGCGCGGGATCCCGCCGGAGAAGGTCGCGGACGCCGTCGCCCAGGCGCTCACCGCGAGCCGGCCGCGCACCCGTTACGTCGTCGGCACCGACGCCAAGATCCAGGCCCACCTCGGGGCGCTGCTGACTGATCGTGGCCGCGATCGCCTGATCGCCCGGATGATCCGGGGCCGATCGTGAGGATCGCGGTGATCGACATGGGGACGAACTCCACCCGCCTGCTGGTCGCCGAGGTCGCGGACGGCCGGCTGGCGGAGCTGGAGCGGCGCTCGACCGTGACCCGGCTTGGCCGCGGGGTGGATACATCCCGCCAGCTCGCCGCCGAGGCGATCGAGGATGTCTGCGAGACGGTCGGCTCCTACCTCGAGGTCTGCGACGAGCTGGAGGCCGAGCGGATCACGGCGATCGCCACCAGCGCCGTGCGCGACGCCGAGAACGCCGGCGCCTTCACCGGCGAGCTGCGCGAGCGCTTCGCCCTCGACGCCCGCGTCCTCGACGGCGGTGAGGAGGCGCTGCTCACCTACCTCGGTGCCGTCTCCGGGCGCCCCGCCCCCGACCGCACCCTGGTGGTCGACATCGGCGGCGGCAGCACCGAGCTGATCGTCGGCTCGGGGACCGAGATCGCCTTCCACGCCTCGCTGCAGGCCGGGACCGTGCGCCACTCCGAGCGCCACCTGCGCGACGACCCCCCCAACGCCTCCCAGCTCGAGGACCTGGCCGCCGACGTGCACGCGCTGATCGACGCCGAGCTTCGGGGCGAGGCGATCATCCGCGCCCGCGAGGGGATCGCCGTCGCCGGCACGCCGACCTCGCTGGCCGCGATCGACCTCCAGCTCGACCCCTACGACCCCGAGGCGGTGCAGGGCCACCGGCTCGGCCTCTCGACGATCCAGCGGATGTGCTCCGAGCTGTCGTCGATCCCGCTCAGCGAGCGCCTCGAGGTGCGGGGGCTTCACCCCGACCGGGCGCCGACGATCGTCGCCGGCGTAGTCATCCTGATCCAGGTGATGCGCGCCTTCGGGCTGACCGAGATCGAGGTCTCGGAGCACGACATCCTCTACGGCGCGGCGCTCGAGGCCGCCGCTGAGGGCGGCTAGCAGAGGTCCAAGGGCTGCTCGCGGATCGCGCCGAGCCGGCAGAACACGGGCTTGGGCGAGAGGTTCTGGCTGACGACGCCGAAACCCGCTTCGCGCCCGGCCAACTCCGGGTGCTCGACGAAGCGGTGGATGAGCGCCAGATCGACGCGGCTGACGCGCCGCAGGACGTCGTAGATCTCGGCTATCGCGACACCCTGCTGTGCAGGCTCGATAGCGTGCTCGCCCGCTGTGGAGACGCCGAACTCGGTCGCCCACATCGGCGTCGCGGCGTCACCGTGAGCCTTCATCACATTTTGGACCTTGCCGAGGTAGATGCGCACGTCGGCGATGTAGTCCTCGCTCGGGCCAACTCCGGGATAGGGATGGATGCCGATCGCGTCGGCCTCCTGGGCGGCGCCGAGCTCGTACATGCGCTCGAGGAAGTTGCTGAAGCCGATCGCGTGCTTGTCGGAGTCCGAGTGCGGTGAGAGCCCGCCGCTGACCACCGGCATCCCGGGGACCTGGCTGTGAAGCGCACCGGCGACTTCCTTGAGCATCTTCGCGTAGAGGTCGGGCTCGGGCCAGCCGCCCCAAAAGCGCGGGTAGTTGGGCTCGTTCC
>JBKJZF010000118.1:0-5238 GCA_046715315.1 Solirubrobacterales bacterium
GGCAACTGTCGAAGGACGCGGCCCGGGGGCGGCTACTACGGGCGTTCGAGGTAAACGTGGCCGAAACCCGTGGGGCAATCGGTAGTAACTGATCCCACGCACCGCATGGCTGAGCGATGTGTCGCGGTCTTTGCATAGTGGGCCCCGACTGAAACGGCGCGCCCCGCCGTCCCATCAAGATTCCGCTTCTCGCCCTCAGGGCTATAGCCGCGTTTGGCGAGTTTTCGCCGCTATGCGGGAACAAATCGCCACGCGCGGTGCGGCACCTTGACGGTGGCGATGTGGGACCTACATCAGCCTTCCTTCAAGCTGACGGTGTCGTCGCTGAGGTGAAGCGTGCCCCGGACGCCGCGCGCCCCGACGAACTCGATCTCGCCGTCGCGTTGGGCAGATTCCTCGACGCCGGCCCCGATCGGCGCCTTGGTGATCCGGAGCTGCCCGGAGTCCTTCACCTCAACGAGCGTGACGTCCTGGCGGGCCTCGACGAAGTCGTGGCGGAAGATTGCGAAGGCTCCCGTTGATCTGCCGGCGGCGAGAGCCCCGGCGTCGACCTCGGTGAGTCGCTCCCGGCTGGCGGTGCGCCAAGCGTTCGTGACCGGGCTCAGGACGTCGGATGAGACGAAAGTCTGCGGCTGAGCGTCAATCTGCGCCGGGTTGTCCTCCTACGCCTTCCAGACCGATCTCACCGGCGGCGACGTGCTCCGCGGCGCGGCGCGGCTCGTGGAGCGGGCCCGCACCACGGAGCGCGAGGCGCTGCTGGTCGATGGGGCGCCCGAGAGCGAGCTCCCTTTAGGGCTGGTAGCTCAAGACGATAGGCCCGCAGACGCCGTCGTCGGTCACCAGCGGGTTGCCGTCGATTCCCTTGGGCGTGATCGTGAGCGCCGAGCTGGTCACCTCGACCTCGCCGTAGCTGAACTGGTCGAGGCCCGAGCATTGCATGCCCAGCCCGGCCGGCGGCTGCGGCTCGAAGAACAATGCGTCGATCAGGTTCGCCACCGGGATACCGAGCGCGTCATTGATCTCACGGGCGTAGGACGCCGTGGCCGCAGGCCCGACCGTCATCTCGAGGATGCCGCTGTTCACCGGGCCACCGGGCTCGAGGGTCTTGAAGCGCGCGTCGTTCACGAAGGTGGCGTGCACGTCGGTGCTCAGGAAGACGACGTTCTTCACGCCCTCGAGCCCGCTCAGCACGCGCTGGCGGTCGGCCTCATAGCCCTCCCAGCGGTCGTACGGCAGCGCGTAGTACTGCTGGATCGGCATCTCGTTCATGATCACCTTGAAGCGCGCATCCGAATGCTGCACGTCGTGGAGGAAGGTCTTCAGCTGCTTCTCGCCGAGGAAGGTCTGGTTCGGGTCGTTGATGGTGTCGAGGCAGGCCTGGGAAACCGGCTCGGCCAGCGACGGGGCGATGACCGCGAAGGCGTCCCGGACGCCCTGAGGTGCGGTCGGCGCCAGGTCGGGCGCGTTCGACACCGGGTTGTCGCAGACGCCGTTCTTCGACGCCTTGGCCGAGCGGAACGACCGCTCGTCGAGGAAGAAGAGCTCCAGGTTCTTGCCCCACTGACGGGTTCGGTACAGCCCGTCATGGCTGCTGTAGTCGACCGGCGCGAAGTCGGTGAACGCCTTTACCCCGCGCTGGTAGAGCTCCTGGCCGTCGATCGTGCCGCTGCTGAAGACGTCCTCGAAGCGGGAGAAGTCGTTGATGAACTCGTGGTCGTCCCACTGGGAGTAGAAGCCCGCCGAGCCGCGCAGGTCGGTCAGCCTCTCCTCGCCCAGGTTGAGCTTGTACTTGCCCCACTTTTGCTCGACCGTCAGGGCGACGGGGTTCAGCTTGCCGGGCACCTCGCTGTCGGAGTAGATCGTGTCCCCAAGGGCGACATTGAAGTGGTTGCCCTCCTCCTGCATGCTCTCGAAGACGCCGAAGTCGTTCCAGAACGGCTCCGTCTCCCCGACCGCCGTCTCGGCGTCGTAGTCCCCGGTCCAGCCGAAGCGGATGGCCGCGTCGTCGTTCTGCTTCGGCGCGGTGACGAAGCTGCCCACGTCGCTGGCGGCCCCTCCGCTCGTGAACCGGTACCAGTGGCGCGTGCTGGACCTGAGCCCTTCGACGCGCCGCTGGACGGTCAGATCGTTGTCGGCGCTTGCCTGGATCTTGAAGCTGCGGATGATCCGGCTGAAGCCGTCGTCGGTCGCGACCTCGAGCCTCGTCTGCCCCGGCTGATCGGCGTGTCCCCAGAGCACCGCCGAGCTCGGCGTCACCTCACCCGCAGCGACCCCGAGGCTGAAGCTGTCTGCGCTGGCAGCGGGAGCTGCCGCGAGGACGGCGGTGGCGATGACCATGGCGACTGGGGTCCGGAGACGGATGGCGCACCTCCTCGTGCGGATCGCGATTCCCTGCGCCGGGCGTAACCTACCTCCCCCCGCCCCCCGCTGCAAGTCCTGTTTTCGCCACCTGGCGCGGGGCCAGGCAGGCATCGGCCGGTTGGACGCGCTCCCCGCCGGGAACGGCTCGGGCGCTCTACCAGGCTGAGGTAACCGTCGCCTCACCGATCGGAGGTGACTGCGATCCCCTGGAGGAAAACGCCGAGGTGATCGACGTCGTCCACGCGCGGAGGGCGCCGATGCCGGGCTCACCGATGGCGATTCTCGCAAGGTTTCTGAGGTATCAGCGCTAGTTGCCCGCCGGCTGCGGGCTGAAGCGGACCGGCAGCGTCTTCAGCTGGTTGACGAACATCGAGCGGGCGTGGGTGGGCTCGCCCGCCGGCTCGATGTCGGGGAAGCGGCGCAGCGTTTCCCCCAGCAGGGTCCGCAGCTCGAGGCGGGCGAGCGCGGCGCCGAGGCAGAAGTGCCGGCCGCCGGCGCCTAGCGCCTGGTGCTCGGGGTTGCGGGTGACGTCGAGGCGCTGCGGATCGGAGTAGACGTCCTCGTCGCGGTTGCTGGCCACGTACCAGAGCAGGACCTTGTCGCCCTCGCCGATGGTCGTCCCGTGCAGCTCGACATCGCGCGCCGCAGTGCGCCGGAAGTGGGCGAAGGCCGGATACATGCGCAGCAGCTCCTCGACCGCCCCGGGAACCAACGCCGGGTCGTCGAGCAGGAGCTGTTTCTGGTCGGGATGCTCGAAGAGCCCGAGCATGCCGCTCGTGAAGACCGCCCGGGTGCTGTCGTTTCCGGCCGCGCCCAGCAGGCCGACGCCCATGAAGATCTCGGACTCGGTGAGGCTCTCGCCGTCGACGACCGCGTGGACAAGGACGCTGAGGAGATCGTCGCCCGGGTTGGCGCGGCGGTCGGCGATCAACTCCATCGTCTCGTCCCAGGCCCGGCTCATCATCTCGGTCATCGCCTGCTCGCTGGGGCGCAGGTCCTCGTCGCCGAAGCCGAGCGCGATGTTGGTGTCCTCCATGTGGCGCTGGTCGTCCTCCTCCGGAGTGCCCAGGAACGACCCGATCACCCGCGAGACAACGGGGCCGGCGACGTCCGCGACCAGGTCGCACTCGCCGCGCTCGCCGACGCGGTCGAGGACGCGGTTGACGATGCCGCGAATCCGCTCCTCGTGCTCGGCGATGCGCTTCGGGGTGAAGCCGCGCTGGAACAGCGCCTTGATCCGGTCGTGGCGCGGGGGGTCCATCGAGATCATCTGCTGGCGTTGCGCCTCGAGCGGGATCCCGAAGTCGTCGAGCACGAGGATCCCGCCGACCTCCGAGGAGAAGGTCTGCCAGTCAAGGCTGATCTCGCGCACGTCGGCAGCGCGAGTGATCGACCAGAATCCCGCCTCGTCGGGATGGCTGGCGAGCGGGCTCCAGTGAACCGGAGCCTGGCGGCGCAGGCGCATGAAGAGGGGATGTGGCGGGCCGTCGGCCCACAGATCGAGATCGCCCAGGTCGACTCGGTCGAGGTCCTGCTCGGCGATGGCGCTCATCCTGATCCGATCCTTCCGTGGCGTGGCCGTCGGGCGTTGTCACCCGGGAGACTACGAGGCGCCGCCGCGTCCGTAGGATCCGGCCCGCAGACCGCCGCCTCGTCGCCATCGTCGCCTGCGGGCGAGGTGCCGGACGGTCCAGTACGTCGGCGTCGACTGCGAGACCGGCGAGGAGTTCGACTCCTCCTGGGAGCGCCCCTCGACGTGACGCCCGGCAAGACTTATCGGTTCCAGGCGCGTTCGGAGAAGAGCGCCAAGCCGAACAAGCACAGCGGCTGGTCGCCGAGCCTCAAGGTCGACGTCCGGCCGTAGCGCCCGGCGCGGCCGAGCGCGGGGCCGCCTCGGACGCCCTCATACAATCCCGCTTCCGGGGCGCGTAGCTCAGTGGGAGAGCGCTCGCTCGCCCGGGCTCTGCAATCGTCAGGAACCGAGCAGCTTCGCCTTCTGGGTGGCGAACTCCTCGTCGGTCAGCACGCCGCTCTGGTGCAGCTCCCCTAGCTGCTTCAGCTTCTCGATCGGGTCGGCAGCCGGCTCCGCCGGCGCGGGCTGAGCCGCCGTCGGCTGCTCCTGCTGGGCCCAACGCTGGCCCTGGCGGCGAGAGACGCGGTTGCTGACCGCCGTCTTCTGAGGCGACGGCTCCTCGCGGCGTCATCCCGTCAGCCAGATCGCGCCTTCGCGGATCTCGACCGGAAAGGTGCCCAGTGAGCGGGCACCGGTCGTTGCCTTGACCGCGCCCGCCAGAGGCTTGAACTTACCCTGCGGCCCGCGGGTCATCTTCCCGGTGGCGACGTCGTACCGGGCCTCGTGCCAGGGGCACTCCAGGCACCCGTCGTCGGCCACCCGGCCCTCGCCGAGCGAGGCGAACAGATGCCGGCAGCGATTGGAGACGGCGAACGGCTCGCCACCGCTGATCCCCACCGCGAGGGTTCCATGCGGAGTCTCCTCCACGACGCAGACCTGCGAGTCCCCGAGTTCGTCGGCGGCGACGAGGCGCTGGATGGATGGCGACCCGGATTCCACCAGCCGACTATCTCACAAGTCCAAGGTGATCGGGGAGAGCCCAGTAGGGCTGCGATCGCGCGCGCCAGACGGGGTGACCGGAGTGTTGGTGGCAGCCGATCGAAGCGACGGGCTTTCGGCATTTCAGGGCTTCAGCTCGGATCCGCCGGATAGCCTCGTGGTACCAATGTCGGGACTGAATTGTGGATCAGGCCGATATCAAGACAAGAGATTGAAGCGCTTGAGCGCGTGCTCGAGGCCCTAGTTCCCCTTGAGCCCGGTTCGCGCGACTGGGTCCTAGATGCGGCGCTCAAGCGACTCGGGGC